>CAITQQ010000262.1 GCA_903894575.1 uncultured bacterium | reverse complement strand
TGATGCCGTTGGTATCATCGCTGCACAGTCCATCGGTGAACCGGGTACACAGCTTACCCTCCGTACCTTCCACGTGGGTGGTGTTGCGGGATCTGCATCGGTTGAATCACACCTCATTGCTAAATTTGATGGTGAAGTACAGTTTGACGGGCTCCGTACCGTTAAGGCCAAGAACAATGAAGGAAAAGATATCCAGATTGTTATCGGCCGTACCGCTGAGATGCGCATCATGGATGTGAAGAACGATCGCGTTCTCATCACCAACAACGTACCTTATGGTTCTGTACTTGCGATCGCTGATGGCAAGAAAGTGGCAAAGGGCGATATCATTTGCACATGGGATCCTTTCAACAACGTTATCGTTGCTGAAATTGCCGGTCAGATTGCCTTTGACAATGTTATCGATGGTGTTACTTACCGCGAAGAGGCCGATGAGCAAACTGGACACAGAGAGAAAGTGGTTATCGAGTCCAAAGACAAAACAAGAATTCCTTCACTCAAAGTATTGGGCAAGGACGAAAAAACATACAACCTTCCAGTTGGATCACATATCGTGATCGAAGAGGGAGACCAAGTAACTGCAGGTCAGGTATTGGTTAAGATTCCAAGGGTCCTCGGCAAGCTGAGGGATATCACTGGAGGTCTTCCAAGGGTAACCGAACTCTTTGAAGCAAGGAACCCAGGAAATCCTGCTGTTGTTTCAGAAATTGATGGTGTGGTTAGTTTCGGTGCCATCAAGCGTGGTAACCGTGAGATCACAGTTGAGGCAAAAGATGGTATTGTTAAAAAATACCTCGTTACCCTCACACGCCAGATCCTTGTTCAGGATGGCGACTTTGTAAAGGCAGGTACGCCAATGTCTGACGGACAGGTTGCACCTGGAGATATTCTTTCTATCAAAGGACCATTTGCCGTTCAAGAGTATGTTGTAAATGAGATCCAGGAAGTATATCGTTTGCAGGGTGTGAAAATCAATGACAAGCACGTTGAGGTTATCGTTCGCCAGATGATGAGAAAGGTTGAAATCGTTGATCCGGGAGATACCCGTTTCCTTGAGGGAGATCTTGAAGATCGTTTTGATTTTAATGTTGAGAATGATTGGATCTATGACAAGAAAGTTGTTGTGGAACCAGGTGATTCAGAAGTATTGAAAGCCGGACAGATTGCCAGCTTGCGCGAAATCAGGGAAGAAAATTCCATCCTTCGCAGGGCAGACAGAAAGCTCGTTGAATTCCGCGATGCAGAAGCTGCCACTTCAAGGCCGGTTCTCCTCGGTATCACCAAGGCCTCTCTTGGAACACAGAGCTGGATTTCAGCTGCCTCATTCCAGGAAACCACCAAGGTTCTTTCATCTGCAGCCATCCAAGGTAAAGTGGATGACATGCTTGGACTCAAAGAAAACGTTATCACAGGTCACCATATCCCAGCTGGTACTGGCTTGAGGGATTATGAGAACATTCTTGTAGGTAGCAAGGAGGAATACGAACTCCTCCAAACCACACGAGAAGTGATGAGCTTTGATGAGGAAGAATAAAACACTCAAAGGGAGCAGGTAACTGCTCCCTTTTCATATTGTACCATTAAAACAAACCAATGAACCAAAAACTGATCAACATTATCCTCGGTGCAGGTATTGCCGTTATGCTGTTTTTACATTTGAAAAATAGTGGCAATACAACCGGCTCATCATCCGTAAAATCTGATTCAGCAAAGGCCCTGAAATTGGCTTATGTGGATCTCGACAGCATTCAAGAAAAATATGTTTTCTACAAAGAGAAAATGCAGGAGTTTGAGAAAAAGAAAGAGAATGCAGACAGAGACCTCAACAATGCTTTTCAAAAAATAGAAGCAGAAAAAAATGCTTTTGCTCAAAGAGGGAATTCAATTACCCAGGCGGAGTATGAAAATTTCCAAAGGGTGTATCAGTCAAAAATGCAGAATCTTGACCAGCAAAAGCAAATGTTGGAGAACAATATTGCTGCTGAGGGTGCCAAAACCATGGAAGACCTTAAAAAGAGGATCAATGATTTCCTGGTTGAGTACAACAAGAAACAAGCCTACAGTTATATTTTCTCTTATTCCGCTGCGCTCAACATCTTGTTTTACAAGGATCCTGCGCAAGACATCACCAATGAGGTTGTCGCTGGTCTTAATGCTGCGTACAATAAAACGGGAGATAAAAAATAATTTAAGACTTGAATTTCTTATCTTAAATCCTGGTTAGCACAACCAGGATTTTTTATTACCAAACAAGCGATATGTCAGAACAAAACGAATTCAAACCAAGCCTAGGACTCCTCGATGCAACAATGGTTGTAGCAGGGTCAATGATAGGATCAGGAATTTTCATTGTAGGAGCAGATATCACAAGAAATGTGGGCAGTGCAGGATGGGGAATCGCCGTATGGCTCATTACAGGAATCATGACCATCATTGCCGCTACCAGTTATGGAGAACTGAGTGCCATGTACCCCAAGGCAGGTGGTCAATATGTTTATCTCAAAGAAGCCTATAATCCTCTGGTAGGCTTTCTTTACGGCTGGAGTTTTTTTGCTGTGATCCAAACAGGAACGATTGCTGCTGTAGGTGTGGCCTTTGCAAAATTTGCCGGTTATTTTTTTCCGGCATTGAACATGCAGGAACAAAATATATTGTTCACACTGGGATCTGTCAAAATATATCCTGCGCAACTGGTTTCTATTGCAGTGGTTGTTTTGTTGACACAAATCAATACGCGCGGGGTAAAAGAAGGTAAAATCATCCAAACAACTTTTACTGTTTCCAAATTATTGGCCTTGTTCGGACTCATCCTTTGTGGTTTTCTTTTTGTTGACCAGAGCCACTGGACAGAGAACTGGGCAACCGGAATGAATGCACAGAAGGCTTTGATTGCCGATGATGGATCCATCACTTGGGAGGCCATAGGCGGCATCACTTTATTGGGAGCGATTGCAGCATCAATGGTGGGCTCCATCTTCAGCAGTGACTCCTGGAACAACGTAACTTTCATTGCAGGAGAGATCAAGAACCCCAAGCGGAACATAGGGCTCAGCCTCTTCCTCGGTACGCTGATTGTTACCATCATTTATATCGCTGCCAACCTCATGTACTTGAACGTATTACCGATGGCTCAGATTGCCAAACCTGAAGAAGACAGGCTTGCAGTAGCTGCAGCCAGTGTGATCTTTGGATCTGCCGGCAGGGCCATCATAGCAGTGCTGATCATGGTGTCTACATTCGGCTGTATCAATGGCCTCGTAATGGCAGGTGCCAGGGTGTATTATACCATGGCACAGGACGGTTTGTTTTTCAAGCAAGCAGCAACGCTCAACAAAAATGCTGTTCCACAATGGGCCCTTTGGAGCCAGGCGGTAGTTGCTGCCTTGCTTTGTCTCAGTGGCCGCTATGGCGAATTGCTTGACATGGTTTCTTTTGTAGTGGTTATTTTTTATGTGCTTACCATCATTGGAATCTTTATCCTGAGAAAGAAAAAGCCTGAGATGGAGAGACCCTATAAAGCCTTCGGATATCCGATTCTTCCTTTGATCTATGTGCTCATGGGAACGAGTTTCTGTATTTTGCTGGTCATGTTCAAGCCCGAGTATACCTGGCCTGGATTGATCATCACCTTGTTGGGCGTTCCACTCTATTTTTTCGCTGTCAGATCGGCCAAGGCATAGCATGAAGAAAACAGCCATCATTGTAGCTGGCGGATCCGGCACCCGGATGGGGGCTGATTTACCCAAACAATTCTTGCGGATTGAAGGCAAACCTGTTTTTCTGTATTCAATCGATGCTTTTCTTCAGGCATACAATGACATAAGGATCATCTTGGTGATGCCTTTATCCTATTGCGACCTGGCCCAATCCATCTTACAGGAATTCGGTTATTCTCCATCCATTGAAATCGTTGAGGGTGGGGAGACCCGGTTTCATTCAGTGAAAAATGGTCTGGCAAAGGCTTCTGGAGATGCATTGATTTTTGTTCATGATGCCGTGCGTTGTCTGGCAAGCCCTGCATTGATCCAAAGGTGTGGTGCAGCAGCCACTGAGAAGGGTTCAGCCATTCCAGTTATTCCGGTCAGGGACAGCATCCGCAGAAAGGATGAAGCATCCAATCATTCCGTTGTCGTTCCAAGAGAAGGATTGTACATCGTCCAAACTCCACAGGTGTTTTTAGGATCCTTGATTTTGCCTGCTTTTGCAATGCCTTATGATGCAGGATTTACAGACGAAGCGAGTGTATTGGAAGCATTGGGTCAACAGGTCAATCTTGTTGAAGGGGAGGAGGGGAACACAAAAATTACCTTTCCAGAGGACCTTGCATTTGCAGCC
>CAITQQ010000261.1 GCA_903894575.1 uncultured bacterium | reverse complement strand
GGGTTGATATGGCCTGTAATCCACAAGACGCCAATTCTTTCCATGAATGGGAAGATGATCTGGTGGATGGTCTTTTCGATGCCCTTTGCACGGATATGTTCCTCCAAGATGGCTTCGAAACCTTCCAGGTCCATGTCAACCATGTTCTGGATCAATCCATTGACGATGCGTTCTTGCTGGGCTTGTACATCGTTGATGCTGAGGATCTTGTTGCGAATATCCTCTTCGCTCATTTTGTCAATGTGCGAAATCTTAAAGCCGTATTTATTGAGCAAAGAGATGTTGAGGATCTTCTTCAGCTCATCATTGTTGTAATACCGGATGTTCGTGTCTGTTCGCTGTGGCCTCAGGAATGTATAGCGCTGTTCCCAAATTCGGATGGTATGGGCCTTGATACCGGTTAGGTTTTCCAGATCTTTGATTGTGAAAGCGTTCATGTGCTAATAACACAGTTTTTCCTGTATTGTTCGCAGCTATTTTCAAAGGGAAAGCTTGTCCATGACCTTTCCAAGGGCAGGTGTCAGTTTCAGCTGTCTTAACGCTTCAAGATGGCGTTCATGGTGAATGTCGGAGCCCAGGAGATCAACCATGCCCTTTTCAGCCATCCATTCAGCACATTGCTGCGCAGCAGGACCATAATAGCCGGAGAAAGACAAAATATTGGATTGGAAAAGACATCCCGAATCCCTGATTTCCTTTAATTGGTCCAGTTTTTTATAATAATAATTGTAGCGCTCGGGGTGAGCAAACACAGGTTGGTAACCTTGAATTTGCATTTCGAATATCAACTCCCGCAGGTTTCTGGGAGGTTGTATGAATGAAATCTCGATCAGCACCCAATTGTCCTGGATGCGCAGCAATTCCTGCTTGCTTTCCAACAAGGATTCAAGATTCCCATCCACCAGGTATTCTGCAGCCATCCGCACTTCATTCTGTATGCCAGCTTCATCCATGGCATTTCTTAATACGTTAAAACCTTTGGAGATGCTCTCGGTATTGTTCCTCCACATGTCTTCCATGACATGGGGAGTGGCTGTAAAGGTTTCATATCCCAATTCAATCATCCCCCTGATGAGCAACAAGGAAGTTTCTACATCGGGTGATCCATCATCTATAGCTGGAATGATATGGGAATGCACATCCGTTTTCAGTTGATGAAAGGGGAAGGAAGGAAGGGGCTTTTTGGTGAAGAAGTTGAAGATGGTGTTTAGAGGTTTAGGGAGGTTGAGAGAGGTTGAGAGAAGTTGAAGGGGTTTAAGAGGTTGAAGGGGTTGAAGTGTGAGAATTTTGGTAATCATCATACACTCGTTTCAGGCCGTCCTTCAGCTCAATTGAATATTTCCAGCCAATTTGTGTGAGCTTGGAAACATCCATCAATTTTCTTGGAGTGCCATCGGGTTTGGTATGATCGTAGACCAAAGCGCCTTCATACCCCACTATTTCCTTGATCAACATGGCCAGTTCAGTGATGGTTACATCCTCGCCGGTTCCGATGTTGACCAGTCCTTCTTCATTGTAATTTTCCATCAGGTATACACAGGCTGCAGCAAGATCATCAGCATGCAGGAATTCTCGCCTGGGCGTTCCTGTTCCCCAGATGGTTACAGCAGGATCACCGTTTTGCTTTGCCTCATGAAACTTCCTGATCAACGTGGGCAACACGTGTGCGTTCTGCAGGTCATAATTGTCATTGGGACCATACAGATTGGTGGGCATCACAGAGATGAAGTTGCAACCATACTGAGCACGGTATGCATCACACATTTTGATGCCTGCAATCTTGGCGATGGCATAGGGTTCATTGGTCGGTTCAAGCAAACCTGTCAATAAATATTCTTCCTTCATCGGTTGTGGCGCCAATTTGGGGTAGATGCAAGAAGAGCCGAGGAACATCAATTTTTTAACACCGGTAGCATAGGCAGAGTGGATCACATTGCTTTGTATCATCAGGTTCTCATAAAGAAAATCTGCACGGTACATATTGTTGGCCATGATCCCTCCCACTTTCGCAGCGGCAAGAAATACATATTCAGGACGTTCTGTTTCAAAAAATTCATTGACCGGTTCT
>CAITQQ010000260.1 GCA_903894575.1 uncultured bacterium | reverse complement strand
CTCAAGTAACGCATGAGAGAACTCAAGGAAATAGTGAAGGCTTATGATGAGGCTGTTCAGTCAGGCACTGAAGTTGCACTGGCGTCGGTGGTGCACCTGGAAGGTTCATCCTACAGGAGGCCGGGCGCACGCATGTTGGTAAACGATGAGGGGGAACTTACCGGGGCCATCAGTGGGGGATGTTTGGAAGGGGATGCACTTAGAAAAGCGATGTATGCAATTTCTCAGCATAGATCCAGGTTGGTCAGTTACGATACCAGTGATGAAGATGACATGACCATCGGTATTCAATTGGGTTGCGCCGGAGTGATACAGGTTTTGTTTGAGCCCATTGACCCTCACAAGCAAGACAATCCCATTCAGCTGATCAGAAAGGCATTGGCCATACGCCAGGAGGCAGTAATGGTCACCTTGTTCAATCTTTCCAATAAAAATGCAGATCAGCCAGGTACATGTTTGTTGATGGAGTCCGATGGAAATATTACAGGTGCTATTCCCATTCAGGGAATCGAAAAACTTGTGATGGGAGATATGCTGCAAGCAATGCAGAACAAAAAATCTGTTTTCAGGGAATATCTGGCAGATGGAACGTCAATCACCGCATTCATTGAGTTCTTGCAACCTGCCATTTCATTGGTGGTAGTCGGTGCAGGAAATGATGCAGTGCCCATGATGCAGATCGCTGACACATTGGGCTGGGATGTTCGGATTGTTGATGGCAGAAATACCCATGCCCGTCCAGAACGTTTTGTTGCAGCCTGTCAAATATTGGTTTCCAAACCAGAAGCCGTGTTGGATCAGCTGCCAATCGATGGCAGAACGGTTTTTGTCATGATGACGCACAATTACAATTACGATTTGTCAATGTTAAAGGCATTGTTGCCAACCCAGACGCCATACATAGGCATGCTTGGGCCTAAAAAGAAACTGGATCGCATGTTGGATGAATTGAGGCAGGAAGGCATGCAGCTGGATGAGGCAATGCTTTCAAAAGTTCATGGGCCAACCGGCTTGGAAATTGGCGCGGAAACACCTGAAGAAATTGCATTGAGCATCATCGCCGAAATTCAGGCTGTGGTAGAAGGTAAAGCAGGAGGAATGCTAAAGCACAAGCCTGATGTTATTCATGCACGCGAAGACATAAGGATTGAAAAAACGAATTTTTTTACTTCTCTATGAAATGCAGCATAGAACAGTGTGGAATCATTATCCTGGCCGCCGGAGAAAGCAAAAGGCTGGGCAACCCCAAGCAATTGCTTTCATTTGATGGCAATACACTTCTCTCTCGTGTGGCAAAGACGGCTTGTGAATCGATGACGTACCCCGTTATTGCTGTGTTGGGAGCCCATGCGGAAAAGATCAGGCCAACACTGAACATACCTGGTTTGAATGTTGTTAACAACAACGACTGGCAAGAGGGAATGGCGTCTTCAGTGAGAGCAGGATTGACCAGCATGATGGAGCTCTTTCCTCAGGTTGATGGTATCATCATTCTGGTTTGTGATCAGCCATTCCTCAGCCATGATCTGATCAAGGCTTTGATTGAAGCACAGCGTGATGCAGGTTTACCAGCAGCAGCTGCTTCCTACAGCGGTAAGTTGGGCACTCCAGCCCTTTTCCATAAGTCTCTTTTCTCAGCACTCATGTTGCTTTCGGGAGATACTGGTGCGCGAAAAATGTTGGAGCAAATGCGGGAAAATGTGGTGGAAGTTGATTTTGAAATGGGGGATGTGGATATTGATACGCAAGCAGATTACGAACGATTGTTAAACAAAGACAAAGGCGCTGAATGATCATAGATGGTTTCAAGAGGGCACACGATTATTTGAGGATATCCCTGACAGACAATTGCAACCTGCGTTGTTTTTATTGCATGCCAGATGAGGAATATGCATTTACTCCTGCCAGCCAGCTTATGCAAGCAGCAGAAATTGAAGCCATCGCAAAAGTATTTGTGGCCAATGGCGTCAATAAAATCAGGCTCACCGGAGGAGAACCGCTGGTGAGAAAAGATGCTGCTGACATCATCCTCCGATTATCCAGGTTGGGCGCAAAACTTACCTTGACGACCAATGCAACAAGACTTCACGAGTATGTAGATGTCATAAAAGAGGCGGGTATCAACTCCCTCAACATAAGCCTGGATACACTGAACAAGGAAAGGTTTATCATGATGACCAAAAGGGATCAATACGACAGGGTCCGCAGCAATATTGACCTCATGATTCAGGAAGGCATTCATATAAAGGTGAATGTGGTTGCCATGAAAGGATTGAACGATGGCGAAATCAATGATTTTATCCGATGGACAAAAGATCTGCCTTTGCATATAAGGTTTATTGAATTCATGCCATTCAGCGGAAACCGTTGGAACAGCGAACGCGTGATGACATGGCAGCAGATATTGGAAGTTGCCAGCTCAGCATTTGATATCCTTCCATTGGAGCGAGAAGTACATGAAACTGCCAAGAAATACAGGGTTGCTGGCCATCAGGGTACATTCGCCGTCATTAGCACGATGAGTGCACCTTTCTGTGGTGATTGCAATCGGATGCGCCTTACTGCAGATGGAAAAATGAAAAACTGTCTTTTTTCGCAAACCGAAACCGATTTATTGACGCCTTTCCGCAACGGGGAGGATATCCTGCCACTCATCCATCAAAGCATCCTGGACAAGAAAGAATTCCTGGGAGGTCAATTCACCACCGACATGGATAAAATTGAAACATCTAAATTAGAAAATAGAAGCATGATTACCATAGGAGGTTAGCAATTGTATTTCGATGATCCACATGTTGATGGATTTTATTATTTGAGACTTAGATTTGGAATGAAATGAGAAGATGATGGAGACAATGATTCATGTTCAAAGAGCCAAGGAGTTGATTGCGGATAGCATCAAACCGCTTGATCCTCTTACTGTGCAACTTACTGACGCAACAGGGCTTGTTTTGGCTGAAGATGTTTTCTCACAATACGACATCCCTGCATATCCACAATCCAGCATGGATGGATATGCCTTTGCTTTTGAAGAGGGAAAATTGACCTATGTTTTGGACGGTGAAATGGCGGCAGGCAGCAATCATCAATTTCAATTGAAGCCAGGTTTTGCAGTTAGAATATTTACCGGTGCAGCTGTTCCTCCGGGAGCCGATACTGTTTTGATGCAAGAGAAAGCTGCCATTCAAGATGGCTTATTGCAGCTGACTGATCTGCAATTAAAAAAAGGCGATAATCTTCGTCAGGCTGGTTCAGAAATACAAAAGGGTGCGAAGGCATTGTCTAAAGGACATTTGTTGAACGCCTCTTCCATCGGGTTTTTGGCGGGTATGGGCATATCATCAGTAAAGGTGTATCCCAAACCAAGGGTTGCGATTCTTGTTACAGGCAATGAACTACAAATGCCCGGCAAACCATTGGAATATGGACAAGTCTACGACTCAAATTCCCTGACATTAAAAGCCTGTCTTTCTCAACTGCATATCAATGATGTTGATATTTTTACCTGTGGCGATGATCTGTTCCAATTGCAATCTACCCTTGAAAAGGCTTTGCAATATGCAGACTTGATTTTGATGACAGGTGGGGTGAGTGTAGGCGATTATGATTTTACGATGGATGCATTTGAATCATGTGGAGTGAGAAAGGTATTCCATAAAGTCAGGCAAAAACCAGGGAAGCCGCTCCTTTTTGGAACAAGGGATGAAAAACTGGTTTTTGGATTGCCCGGAAATCCTGCGTCGGTACTCACTTGTTTTTATCAATATGTAATCCCCGCCATTGGCGAGATGATGCATTCCCCAACAGCAATTGCGTGTATGCAAGTTCCACTGGAACATGACCATCAAAAACCAGCAGGACTGACACATTTTTTAAAGGCATGGTACAATGGTCAAACCGTTTCATTGCAAAAAGGACAGGAATCCTATAAGCTTTCTTCCTATGCTGCAGCCAATTGTCTGGCCGTTTTCCCCGAAACTGAAACTACATTCTACAATGGTCATTTGATTGAGATTCATTTGTTGCCAAAATAAACATCAGGCATGACGCTCACAATATTTTTTTTATTGCTCTTGTTCATCGTTGCATTTCTCTATGCGGCTGTGGGTCATGGAGGTGCCAGTGGATACCTGGCATTGATGGCCGTTTTTGGCATGATGCCAGAAATAATGAAGCCAACTGCATTGCTGCTCAATCTCTTTGTTTCTTTATCTGCATTTGTACTTTTTTATAAGGAAGGTCATTTTAAATGGAAAATATTCCTGCCCTTCGCTCTGGCCTCTATACCCTTCTCCTTTCTTGGAGGAATGATCTCTCTTGATGCGTCTATCTATAAAAAAATACTGGGAATCTTGTTGTTGATTCCTGTAGTCAGGTTGGCTGCATTTCCAAACAAGGATATGAATGATTTAAAACAATCAACACTCTTTTTATCCCTGTTGATTGGTGCCTGCATCGGTTTTTTATCAGGATTGATTGGCATCGGTGGAGGCATCATTCTCTCACCAGTATTGCTATTGCTCGCCTGGACAAACCAGAAGCAGACGGCGGCCATCAGTGCATTGTTCATTTTCGTAAATTCACTTTCTGGGTTGGCTGGCCAACTGACCAAAGGAATCAATTTTCAATCTGAGATGTTTATTTTGGTTGGGGTTGCTTTTGCAGGTGGATCATTTGGAGCATGGTTTGGAGCAAGGAAGTTCAACCAAAATATTTTGAAATATTTGTTGGCGACAGTATTGTTGATGGCATCTGTCAAACTGTTGCTGACCTAAATAATGCGTATGATTGAAGTGATGTTT
>CAITQQ010000259.1 GCA_903894575.1 uncultured bacterium | reverse complement strand
GACTGAGAGTGAACCGTCCTACAGAATACGTAGTGATCAGAAAATGCATTGCACGCCGTGGTGCAGGATTGATCACGCTGGGCAGTGAAACCTCTGGTGGGATTCGGCATGTTTTTGCATCACAACTTAGCGCAAAACATACCGACAACGGATTGAGGATCAAGTCTGCCACCACAAGGGGCGGAACGATTGAGGATATTTATTTTGTTGATTCGAAGCTTGACTCTGTGATGAACGCATATCAGTTCAACCTCAACTGGTATCCTGCGTACAGTTATTCCCAATTGCCTGCAGGGTATACCAAGGAAACTGCACCTGCCCATTGGATCTCCATGTTGAACAAAGTTGAGCCAGCCTCCAAAGGGATACCTCATGCAAGGAACATTGTTGTTCAAAATGTTTCCATCACCCATGCCGTGAAAGCATTTGAAATCAATGGTCTTCCCAATTCCCTCTTGGAAAATTTTAAGTTTATCAATTCCCTGATCACTTCACAAACCCTTGGAACCATGGAGCATACCGCTGGATGGAAATTCATCAATACTTCCATTGACATTTCAACCAAGGTCATTGAAAAGAAAAAAGTCGAAAGTATTGCTGATGAAGAGCGTCTAAAGCAATAATTACAAAGCGCATGAAGACAAGGCTTTTTTTTTCATTGTTGATTTTTCTGGGATGCATTGATGCAGTTGCCCAGTACAAGATGGAGTATTTGAACCGAGGGTTGATTGCAACACCGACGGTGAATGGAAAAGTTTTTTTGAGTTGGCGTTTGTTGGGTGATGAACCTTACAATACAGCTTTCAATCTTTACAAAACAACCAATGGTCGCAAACTAAAATTGAATGCAACCCCCATTGTAGATGTTACTTCTTTTCTGGATGAGCAGTATGATTCTCTGCAGGCCAATGTGTATACAGTAACAAAATTGAACAAAGCCAAAGAGGATCAGGGATTTTCATTTTTACTCAAACCTCAGGCAGCAGGCCACCTAACCATTCCTTTGCAGACACCCGCTGGCTATTCAGTGAATGATGCCAGCGTTGCAGACATGGACGGAGATGGCAGCTACGAAATCGTCCTTCACATGGCCGGAAAAGGGGCAGACAATTCGAGGGCAGGTTTTACTGATCCACCCATTTTTCAATGTTATACCCTGGATGGCAAGTTGCTCTGGCAGATCAACCTGGGCAAAAACATCAGAGAAGGCGCGCATTATACCCAGTTCATGGTATATGATCTTGATGGGGATGGAAGGGCAGAAGTTGCGATGAAAACAGCTGATGGCACCATCGATGGAATTGGAAAACCCATTGGAGACAGCACCAAGAATCACCGTAACCAGCGTGGCTATATTTTGTCTGGCCCTGAATACCTTACTGTTTTTGATGGCATGACAGGAGCTGCCATGAGCACGGTTGCTTACGACCCACCCAGGCATCCCGATACAGACAATCCAACGATGGACCAATTGAAGCAGGTTTGGGGCGATGGCTATGGCAACAGGGTTGATCGCTTCCTTGCCTGTGTGGCTTATCTTGATGGCATGCATCCTTCCTTGGTGATGTGCCGAGGATATTATACGAGAACAGTGCTTGCCGCATGGGATTATAAAAATGGGCAACTCACCAAACGCTGGACATTTGATTCTGACAATGAGGGAAATAAAATCTTTGCTGGTCAGGGAAACCATAACCTTACCGTTACAGATGTTGACAATGATGGCAAACAAGAAATCATCTATGGCCAGATGACCATAGACGATAACGGAAAAGGACTGTATTCAACCGGCATTGGTCATGCTGATGCTTTGCATGTAAGTGATTTGGATCCTGAACGTCCAGGCCTGGAAGTGTTCAGTACACAAGAAAAATTTGGTGATGCTGGAGCCAATTTTCGTGATGCCAAGACGGGTGAGATCATTTGGAAGAAAGCATCCATCAAGGCTGGCGATGATGGGGAAGGGCCCGGCAGGGCACTGTCCATTGATATCGATCCTCGCTTTGCAGGAGCAGAGAGCTGGGTAGCAGGTGCAGGCATTACGGGCATATTTGATGCAAAGGGGAACAGGATTGCAGAGCGAACCCCAGCTTGTAACATGGGCATTTATTGGGATGGCGATGCACTGAGTGAGGTATTGAACGGCATATCCATTTCCAAATGGAAACATGAAACCAGTAGCAGTGAGATGATCTTTGATGGAAGGGCCTATGGCGGTCAGAGCATCAATGGCTCCAAGTCCAATCCCTGCCTCAGTGCCGACATCCTTGGAGATTGGCGGGAAGAAATCCTTGTGAGATCTGCTGACAATAAAAGGCTGATGATCTTTTCAACCCATATTCCTACAACAATCAAATTGCATACACTCATGCATGATCCCCAATACCGGATGAGCATCGCATGGCAGAATGTTGCCTATAATCAGCCTCCGCATACCAGTTATTTCTTGGGTCATGGAATGAAACAACCTCCGATGCCCAAGATTACCATCACCCCCAAATCACAACAAAAATGAAAAAAATCCTGAACGTACTGTTTGTCGCTTTGTTCATCGCGAGTTCTTTTACCTTGTTGACCAAGGAGAAAAAAGCGTTTTACATTATTGGTGATTCAACCGTTCGCAATGGTGATGGAACAGGGAAAAGTCAGCAATGGGGATGGGGGAGTTTTATGGCAGCCTATTTTGACACTGCAAAAATAAGTGTACAAAACCATGCCATTGGTGGAAGAAGCAGTCGCACCTTTATCACAGATGGGCGATGGGAGAAAATAACTTCCAGGTTAAAAAAAGGGGATTATGTCATCATGCAATTTGGTCACAATGATGCTGGTCCGCTGGATGATACGGCCCGTGCAAGGGGCACCATCAGGGGAATAGGCGAGGACAGTGTGAAAACATACAATCCCATTCGAAAGGTGAATGAAACGGTTTATTCTTTTGGTTGGTACATGCGAAAGTATATCCGAGAGACCAGGCAAGCAGGCGCTGTTCCCATCGTATGTTCACCCATTCCCAGAAATGATTGGAAGAATGGCAAAGTATTGCGCTCTACAGAAAGTTATGCCAAATGGGCCAAGGAAGTTGCCTTGGCTGAAGGAGCATTGTTCATTGATTTGAATGATATTGTTGCATTAAAATATGAAAGCATGGGAGCTGAAGCGGTCAAACCTTTCTTTCCTGTCGATCATACCCATACCAATCTGGATGGCGCAAAACTCAATGCATCCATTGTCATGGAAAACCTTTTGCAGATGGACGTTCCCAAACTGCGAAAGTTCATCAAGAATTAAATCAACGCGATCAGAATTTCAGTGTTCTGGGCAGGTATTTCTCAATGAGAGCTGTATAATAAGGTTTCAGCACCTTCCAATCTGGTGGCTCTGGGCATTTGGAATACAGGTCGTAGGGGTTGAAGAGTTGAACCCATTTCAACATATCCCTGT
>CAITQQ010000258.1 GCA_903894575.1 uncultured bacterium | reverse complement strand
TAACAGGGCGGTACGTGATGGCGTGCAAATCGAGGCTGCAACATGAAAATCGGTAAATTTCATGCCATTGGCTGCCAATTGATCAATATTGGGCGTGGAAATGGTAGTAGATCCATAGCAGCTTAAATCAGCATAGCCCATATCATCCATGAAAATGAGTACGATATTGGGTTGGTTGCTGGCTGGCTTCTTTTCCGCTTGGAAAGCTGTGAAAACCAATGCCATTAAGGTTAGTGCCAGTATTTGTTTAAAAGATTTTAGGTTCATATTCTTCATTTGAATAGTAACAAGTTAACAATTGGGGTGTGATATTTCAGTTAATGAATTTAACCCATAATTGTTATCCAACCGCATAGAGATGTAGCCAGGGCTTGCAGGGTTTATCCGGAGGCCTTGCCAAAAGGGAAAAATTGGGTAAATTTAATTTTGGTGATAATATAAATCATGAAACACATCACGCTATTAAGTAAGTTATTAAAAGGCTTAACCTTCATTGGTTCCTTCATTTTGATACAGCAATGTGCTTACGGACAAATATCAAATATTACAGAAGGGGAGGATAAAATAATCATAAGAAATAGACCGGGAATAGAATTTGTAGTAATCAAGAAAGGGTTTCGATATGGGTTTCAAAAGACGGATGGGAAAATCATGGTTCCTGCTCATCCTGTTTCCGGTTTATTGGCCGGAGACCCTGAAAAACTTTCTCAGGCCAAGACTACAAAATACATTGGAGCAAAAGACAGCATATACTCTTTTGAGGTGACGCTTGAAAATAAGAATACAATAATCCTCCTGTAAGTGTCCCTCTTTCGGTGTCAGTTTAGAAGTTAGCTGAAAAGCTTACTTTTAAACCAACAAAATGAAAAAAACACGATTCACGGAGGCACAGATTGTAGCCGCCTTAAAAAAACATGAGTCCGGTGTTCCAGTCAAAGAGATCTGCAGAGAGCTTGCTGTTTCAGACGTCACTTTCTATAAGTGGAAGTCAAAATATGGCGGTCTTGAAGCATCTGATGTCAGACGACTTAAAGATCTCGAAGAGGAGAACTCCCGCTTAAAAAGGATGTTTGCTGAGCTTAGCATGGACCATTCCATTTTAAAGGATGTTATCTCAAAAAAAGGCTGGGGCCCTGCAAGCAAAGGGAACTGACGGAGTCCATTGTTAAGGATTACGACATTTCTGTGAGCAGGGCCTGCAAACTGACTTCTTTGCCGCGTAAGATGTACTACTACAAGTCTCAAAAGGATGACACAGCAGTAATCGAAGCGTTGCAGGATTTGGCTTTTAAACACCCAACCTATGGATTCCGTAAGCTCTTTGCCTATATCAGAAGATCGGGTAATGAATGGAACCATAAAAAGGTCTATCGGGTGTACAAACTTCTGAAGCTGAACAGAAAACGCAAAGGAAAGCGTAGACTGCCTAGCAGGGTTAAACAGCCGTTGGTAAAACAGGAGCAAATCAACCAAAGCTGGAGCATGGACTTCATGAGTGACAGCATGGTTAACGGAAGGAGGTTCAGGACATTCAACTTGATTGATGACTGTACCCGTGAGGTCCTGGCCATAGAAATCGATACATCCTTATCATCTAAACGTATCATCAGAATCCTGGAAAGAGTTATTCTGGAAAGGGGTAAACCAAGTATTATTAGAACAGACAATGGACCAGAGTTCACATCAAAAGAACTTGAGCTCTGGGCAAAAGACAATGGAATCCAAATCCAGTTTATTCAACCTGGAAGACCTATGCAGAATGGATACATCGAACGGTTCAACAGAATCTACAGAGAATGTATCCTTGATGCATATCTTTTCTTTGAACTGGATCAAGTCAGACAATTGACAGAGGAATGGATGGACGAATACAACAACAGACGACCTCATGAATCTCTCAACAACTTGACACCCAATGAATGGAAAATGAAACAAATAAAAACCGAAATTGCTAACTAATAAGCTGGAACTGAAATGGGGTACTTACAGTGGTTTTTTATTTATTTTAATGTTGATCCTTCCTAAAATATCAGTAGGCTGTATGATTTAATCAGGTTCCGATAACTCCACCCCTTCACATCCATTCACCCCTGTTTTCCC
>CAITQQ010000257.1 GCA_903894575.1 uncultured bacterium | reverse complement strand
TCCCCGTGCAGTTCAACTTTCCTTTCATTCCCATTAAAAACTACTGGGAACTTCAGTGAAGAAGATGAATTAAGCCAAACTTTGGTACCATCGGAAAGTGTCAACTGAAATTTTCCTCCTTTAGGGGTAGATACCGAATTGCATACTGTTTCCTGCTCTCCCCCCCCAGCTTGGTATTGAAGTTTTCCGTCATTGACTTTTTGTATCTGAACAGCTCCTTGTGAGGCAATGTTGCCATTTGACGCATCATCAAGAATAACAACGGAGCCATCAGCAAGGGTTAAGACTGCCTTGTCCTCGCCAGGCACAAAATCGTTTACCAATGGCTGTTTGGAGGGTTTCTCAACAACTGCAACCGGATTAGAAGGCTTGTTGTATAGGAAAAAATATGCTGAAAAGGCAAGCAGAAAAAAGCTTGCTGCGATGGAAATCCACTTGAGCGAAACAACTGGGGTTTTGCTGGATTTTCTTTTGGCTGCGCTAATTTTTTGGTGAATTTTCTCAAGAATTTCTTTTGCAGCTTCATCATGTTGATCAATTGAAGCATTGATTTCATTGAAAAAATCCTCTCTGAGCAACTCCTGTAATAAATTCGTATCCCCGGAATCCAGAAACTCCAAAAGCCATTTTCTGTCTTCCGGATTCCAGTTTGTCTGGGTTAAAAGGAGCTTTAATTTGGTTTTAATTTCTTCCAAGGCAGTCGTTCGTTCAAATAAATACTACGCTGCCATGAAAAAGGGGGGGTATTATCGATAAAATTTAAGAAAAAGCCAGGCAAGCAAGCCTATACTGGGTGATTTCATCATCTGCTCCTTGATGGATCGAAATGCAGCGGTAAGGTATTCTTTCACAGTATGCTTGGATATTTTCATCAAATCAGCAGTTTCGTCATAACTGAGCCCCTTGAGCTTGCACATGTAAAAAACTTTCTGTTTTTGTGGAGAAAGGTTGTTGATGGCCTTTTCTAGCTCTTTCAACCGAATTTCGGCCAATGGCTGACCAATTGAGATCTCAACTGAATCCTCACCATGTAAAACGGGTGTCATTTTTTCTCTCAGTCTCCTTTTCAAAAAAGTCATGGATCTGTTATAACTGGTGACAAACAGCCAGCCAGCAAGAGATCTTGCAGCATCAATCTTCTCGCGATTTTCCCACAATGAAAGGAAGACATCCTGTAAAATATCTTCTGCTGAAGCGTTATCCTGCACAAGTTTGAGAATATTTCCGTGCACGGCCTTGTAGTATTTCCAATAAATAGCATCAAAGGAGTTCATGTCCCCTTCAGCCATTTTTTTTATCAACTGCAGTTCATCAAATGGTTTGCCTGACTTCATTTGGTAATCAAGTGTTTATCAAAAAACGATGTTCATGGATTTGACATGAAGATGTTTTTGAAAATATTGCTATTCAATATTAATACATTTAACGGTTCTTTTTGATTTTTCAAACCAAAAAAAAGCCCCTTGGATAACCAAGGGGCTCATGAGATAAGAATTAAAAATGCATCAATCCGGCATCAAATCTGCCAATTTCTTTTCAAGGGTTTTGTGCAGCCCCTCACTTGTACCCAGTATTTTCAGGACGAACTTGCCATTGCGGTCAATCAGGAATTTTGTTGGATATCCGTTGATGTCGTGGGACTTGGCAAGATCATTGATATCAGCATCATTCAACACATGTAACCAATCAATGCCATCTTCTTTGATAGCCTTGCGCCATGACACTTCTTGCTGTGCTTTGTTTCCACCAGCACTGAAAGCTTCGTTGGAAATGCCAATGATCTCCAATCCCCTGGACTTGTATTTTGCATACAATTCCTTGAGCGCCGGATGGCTTTTGCGGCAGGGCACACACCAGCTTCCCCAGAAATCAAGCAAAATGACCTTGCCTTTCAAATCAGCGGTATTGACTTGTTTGCCATCAACGCCCACCAGGGAAAACTGAATCATGGGTTGTCCCAGGGCAGTCTTTCTGTTGCTTTCTACTTTAAGACCAAGGCTTTTTGCCGCCTTTGAATCCTTGTAGCGTGCATCGATTGCTTCGTAACGCCTGTACATATCTTCAGGTGACATGACAAGAAAAAGATTAGACAACATTAAAATGCTTGAAAATGCTGCAGGATGGGCATCAATGAATCTCATCCTCACCTGCTGGTTTTCTTTGCGAAGGGCTGAAAGCTTGGCCATCAGGACAGCATTGCCAACGGTATCTTTTGCATTCAATTTTCTGTTGAGTTCTTTTTGTATTTCCCAAGATGCACGGTTGAATGCAATTTCATCTTTTCGGTATGTCTCGTAATCAATGATTTCTTTGTCCTTCGATTTAATGCTTGCCGCGTAAACCTCCTTGGCATCACCTGTGATGGTGATGGCTGAGTTGGTAAGGACAAACATGAGGAATGGAGGTGCGGATGCTGCTTTTCCCACACGAAGAATCAGGGTTGAGTCCAACACTTCCATGCGCACGATCTGTGGTTCATCCAACTGGCCTTCCCATAGCACAATTCCTTTTTTGTTGGCTACAAGTGTATCATTGGTATATTTCCCGTTCTTGTAATAAGATGCCTTCACTTTGTTGGTTCCCAAATGATCCAACTTGGCTTTCACGGTGAAACCGTTTTGAGCAAAAATGAACAAGGGCAATAAAAAAAGAATGAGCGTTGCTGTTTTTTTCATGTTACGATTTCTAGCTTGTAAATTAAAGGTTATTATTGGTTATCAGGCATGCCCGGATTCAAACGCAGAATTGCAGGGGGTATTCTCATGACAAGCCTCTCTGCCTTGAGGGTATAGGTTGCCCCATCCAATGGGTGTGTCGCATCAACATTGTTGTATTTAGTGTCATTCCAAAGACGCCTCATATCGAACCACCTGAATCCTGTGCCTGCAAACTCACGCTTTCTTTCATCCAAAATTGCTTTCATGATGGCATCTTGGGTAGCAGCGGCTACAGTTGCTTCAGCCAATGGCATCCTTGTCTTCCTGAGCGTTTCCAAATCTGCCTTGGCACCAACAAGGTTGTTGGCCCTTGCTTTGCATTCAGCAATCATCAAATACAAATCCGCCAAATTGGGACCCCAGTTGACTGAGATGGGACCGTTCCTTTGTTGACCGGGCAAGCCTGGGGCAGGAACAGCATTGGTTGTACTGTTGTTGAAATAGAATTTTTTCCTTTGGTCGTTCGTACTAAAAAGTGCGTACACATTGGGCTTCAGGTATACGGTATTTCTCGCAGTGGCAAAATTCAAACTCATCGTTTTCAGATAGATGTTTTCATTGCTCAGGGTTTGGGCAGGATATTTATTGGCACCCAACCATGCCTGACCAGTCGTAATCCAGCTTGGCATCAATGTATTGTAATTGTAGAGTGAAACACCAACGGTATGATTGGGCATTGAAGCCAGTGACAAATTCAGTTGAACAAGTGCATTGGCATAATCACCCATCCAGAAATAGGTTTGGCCCAATAAATAATATCCTGCAGTTTGAGCAAGCCTCGCCCTGTTCACGGTGCGAACTGGCAAATCAGGAATGGCGGCCGTCAATTCATTGATGATAAAATCATAGACCTCCTTTACCGTTGCTCTTTTGAAATTGGATCCACCCGCGTCAGCAACAGCCACCAGGGGGATTCCCAAATCAGTCGATGCTGTTGAGGAATTGTATGGCTTTGCAAAATAGTTCACCTGCAAGAGATGCATATAAGCCCTATTGGCCCTTGCTTCGGCCAACAACTCTTTTTTCTGCTGGAGGGTTCCGTCTGTTGCATCCATCACACCATTGGCTATGACATTGTAGATATAGTTCTGTGAATAGAAGGTTCCCCATTCACTGGATTCATCCTCTTCCTGGAACAAATCATCTTTCCATTGGTAGGCATTCTGATAAGACAGTGGCTGTGTACTCAGATAAGCCGCGCTTGAAAAAACGTCATCAGACATTAGTACCGGTGCTCCAGGATATCCAATGATAAAAGGCAAGCTTCCCGGGACACTCCTTACGTTGATCAGGCTATAGAGATTCGTGTTGTTGAAAAGCCCGTTGTAATGATCAATTCTTTTGATCAGGTCAAGTCCTTTGGGTTCAACATCCAGAAATTTTTTACACCCTTGAAACCCTGTCATGAGTGAAATCAGCATCACTGCACTAAGCAATATTCTTTTCATGATAATTTTCTTTTTCCTTTGTTATTTGAATGTAGTCCTGAAACCAATGGTATAGAAAGCAGGCATCCTTCCGGTTCTGGTACCGCTGCTCAGGTTGAAGTATTCAGGATCTATGTTTGCATTATTGTTTTTCCACAACATCACATTGTTGACCTGGGCATAAATGGAACATGCTGACATGCTCAATTTGCTGGCCACGGTTGTTGGAATGGCATAATTCAACGTCATGTCGCGCAATTTCGCATAGGCGGCACTCATCACATGGGTATTGGCCTGTGTATAAATGTTCAGCAGGCGCAAACCATTCTGTGCAGTATTGCCGGTATAGCGGGGCACATTGGTAGTGCGCTCATCACCTGGTTTTTGCCATCTTTCTGCGAGGTAGATGGGAACATTGGTGGACAAACGACCCGTGAAGAATTGATTGACATCCCTGCGCATTACATTGCCAAAATTATATACGACCAGAAAAGAAAGGGTGAATTGCCCATAGGTCAGGTTATTGGTAATACCACCATACCAGAGCGGCTGGGTTGTTCCCATGTACAAAGGATCAGCAATGGTAAAATCAGCAGAGCGGCGGGCAGAATCCTTCCCATTGGCTTTCAATGCAACAGGATTTCCAGATCCATCCAGTCCTGCATAATTGTATGCAAACAAACCATAGGCAGAATAACCTTCAGTGAAAGTTGAATTTACTTTTGATGCTGCCGTTTGCGTCAAAGCAGACTTCAGGCTAAGAATCTTGTTCTCATTGTAGGAGAGCGTAAAGTCAGTTGTCCAATTGAATTTTTTGCTTTGGACATTGCTGGTGTTGATTTGAATTTCAATTCCTTTGTTCTCGAGATTCCCCAGGTTGTTGTAAGCAAATGACCAACCGGTTGTGGGATCAGCAGGCTGAAATCCCAAGAGGTCTGTTGTACTCTTCTTGTAGACATCAACCGATCCAGAGATCTTGTTGCCAAACAAGGCAAAATCTACACCAAGATTGGTTGTGGCCGTTCTTTCCCAACCGATCTTCTCATTGCGAGGATACAAAACATTATAACCTGTTCCTAGTCCAGAGAAGTATGCAACGTTGGCTGCTGTAACAATATCATAAGGCCCGCCTGATCCGGGGTTGGGAGCATTTCCACCCAAACCATAGGTCACGCGCAGGTTGAGGTTGTTGATGTTGTCTGCCTTGAAAAAGGATTCCTTGGATATATTCCATGCACCACCCAAACTCCATATGGGCTTGTATTGCAGGCTCCTGTCGGTTCCAAACAAATTGGACTGATCAACACGGATACTACCATTCAATGTATATTTCCTGTTGTATGTGTAAGCAGTATTTGCATAAGCAGATACAAAACGCTTCTCGATTTCGGAATAAGTAACCGGCCTTGAATTCAATACGTTGTTGGTTGTTCTCGATGGCTGATAGTTGACCGGTGCCACAACACCCCTTACTGCCAATGAATCTTCATTGTACAATGCATAGGTCATGGTTTGAAAGTCATAACCACGCCTGTAGTTTTGAACACCCGTGTTCAGGTTGTTCCTGAGTTCAGTACCTGCAATGGCTGTAACCTGATGTTTCTGAGCAAAGATCCGGTCGAAATTCAACTGGTTCCTCACAGTCCAGGCTACAGCTGATGCATTCTGCGTGCTGTAATGACCTCCTGTTTTTGGAAGATAATAAGTGGGTGCAGCACCAGTGGTTGCTCCCGCTTTTGTGAAGTATACCAATTCATCCCTGACCTTGTAAGAATTTTGGTTGTAGTATTCATACGCATCTGTGCTGGCCTTCTGGTATTGTGCCCTAGCCTCATACGTCAATCCCCTGAAGAGTTTGATGGAAAGACCAGCATTGATCCGGGCTGAAAAATTGACTTTATCGTTCAGGGTGTTTGCGGTTTCATTCAATGGAACATAATCCAGGTTGATCAAGCTCTGTGCTTCAGAACTGGCCCTGAATTCTTCCTGGCGCTTCAAATAGGCTTGTGAAAGTGGATTGCCCTGGGCATCTGCAAACATTGCATAAGGCAGATAATTGCTGTTGGTACCGGGAAGATCGCTGAGCAAGAAACTTTTGGTTTTTTCATAGGCGATATTGGTAATGATATCCAACTTGATAGCGGGTGAAAATGTGAAATTCTGCCTCAGGTTCATTTGGTAGCGGCTCAGATCAGTCTTCTTGTCGTTTTTATCCAACGTATAGGCGAGCGATCCATAATAAGAATGAAACTTGCTGCCGCCATCAAAGTTCAAGCTATTGTTGACCAGCATGGATGGCTGTGTTAAATATTGGTTGATCTGACCGCGGTTGTTGTATTGCGCCAATGAATCAAACCTTGAACTGGCGAGGGATGCACTGATCAAGCCACGAGAGAGGTCGTATTGAATCCGCTCATGTGGAGGTATGATGGGTGTTGCACCAACAAAGTTGGTCACCGTAGCCCAGGGATAATCTGTTGCTGAGAATATCCCCTTTGCAGATTCTAAAAACTGTGATGTTCCCATCATGTTGAAATAGTCCAGATCAGGACGACCCCTGAATGTGGTAAAGGCGTTGAATTGCAGCTTGATCTTCTGTTGCTGGTTAGTGCTTTTGCCCTTTTTTGTTTCGATGACGATAACACCGTTGGCAGCGGCAGCACCCCAAATAGACGCAGCTGTGGCATCACGCAATACAGTCATTGATTCAACATCCTGCGGATTGATCAGGGTAGACACTGAAGCATAATCACTGATGGGAACTCCATCTACTACAATCAATGGTGACCTTGAAGCCTGAATGGTGGTAAGCCCCCTGATCAAGAATTTTTCATTGCTTGCTCCGTAGTTGACGGAAAGCCCTGGAACCAAGCCCTCCAGACGATCCACCACATTCATGCTCAAGCTTTTCTTATTGATGTCTTCATTGTTCACTGTTGAGAATGAGCCAGTACTCCTTTCCTTTGGCAGTGCCTGGTAACCTGTATACACCAAGGCAATTGATTTCAGGTTCTGGGACTGTGGAACCAACTGAATATTGTATTGTTTGTTTGTTCCCAATTTGTAAGTGGCAGTTCCATAACCAACAAAGGAGACAACAATGGTTTGACCCGGATCTGCATCAATGCTGAATTTGCCATCCTTGTTGGTAACCGCCATTTTGTTGGTTTCTTTCACGGTGATGGTAGCCCCTTCAAGTGGAACACCCAGGGTATCTGTCACGCGGCCTGAAACGGTATTGGCAACTTGTTGCAACAATTTTGTTGCTGATGCAGTTGTGGGCTTTTCCTTTACAACAATTGTCTTTTCTACAACAGAAAAACCAATAGGGAGGTTTTTGAAACAGATTTCCAGTGCATCCTTCAGGTTAATATTTGAGATGTCAATATTGACCTTGCCCGCCTTGTTCAACAATTCATCCTTGTAAAAAAATTGGAACCCGGTTTGACGGTTGATTTCCGTGAACACCTTTTGAAGTGTTGCGTTTTTCAGGTTCAACGTCACCTGCTGCGAATAACTACTGGCGTATACCTGCAAAAAGGCCGCCAACAACATCACCGCAGTAAACTTCATCTTGAGCAGGCTTTTAGGCCTCTTTCCTGCGCGGAAATGCAGGAAACCCTTCTTCTCTACATGCATAATCTTGGTTGTTTTGGTTTATGATCAATATATAGTCTACTTTATAGGTAGACAATACCTTAATTGTCTGATAGGTAACCCATTACCACAGGATTGTTTATGCTCAGAACACAACAATCTTCCTTCCTTCTATTTCAAATCGAACCCCTCCCTCTTCCATGATCTTCAATACTTGTGAAAGATTGCTTTTGCGGCTCACAATTCCTGAAAATGTCTCAGGATTGATCTTTCCCTTGTAAACAACATCAATGTCGTACCAGCGACTGATTTCTCGCATGATGCTTTTCACATCCATGGCCTTGAAAATGAAAAGATCATTCTTCCAGGCGATTTCCTCCTCCACATCAACATCATCCACCACCTGCATTCCAGGTTGTTGATGGCGAACCCTGATCTGCTGCCCCGGAACAAGCGTCTGGGATTTGTCCTGCATCAGGAAGTTGATTCTCCCTTCAACAAGGGTAGCTTTCATTATCTCCTCATCGTTGTAAGCATTGACATTAAAAGCAGTACCCTTCACTTCGATCTGGGATCCATTTTGTAAAAAAACCTTGAATGGTTTACTGCTTTTTTTAACCTCGAAATACGCTTCCCCGGTCAGTTCCACTGCCCTTTCATTTCCTTTGAATGCAACAGGAAAACGAAGGGATGATGCGGCATTCAACCAGGCCAGTGTTCCGTCGGACATTACCAATTGGTACTTGCCTCCCCTGGGTGTTTGGATGGTATTGTAAGCAATTTCAGTATTGTCTTTGGAGGCGTTGTACTGCAGCGCCCCATCAAGCTTTATCACTTGAACATTCCCTTCTGCAGCAATATCTCCATTGGCGACAGCATCAAGAGCAATGACTTTACCGTCAGCCAGTGTCAGTGTTGCCTTGTTACCACCAGGGGATATTTCAAAAGACGTAGCTGAGGATTGAACCGGCGGGTTCATTTCTGTTCTCAATATAAAAAAAGAAGCCACCAAGACCGCAGCAGCAACTGCCCCCCATGCAAACCGCTTGCGAAAACGGGCTGAAGGCTTAACAACAGGTACTGATTGATTTATTCCCGATGCAGCACTCACCTTATTCCAGGCAGCATCCACAGACAAGGAATTCATGAAATCAATGGCTGAATGTTGTGCATTTTCTTCCCTTAGCCCATCGTAAACCAGCTGGTTGGAAGGGTCGGCGTCCAGCCAGGCATTCAAAGCCAGTTCCTCCTCCGGCGTCAACCCATGGTTGATCTGTCGGGAGATCAAATTGGCATAGTATAAAAGCTTTTCCGTTTCCATATGATGAATATTGTCTTGCTATTTCAATCAAGGGTGAATTGAAATAGCATTTTGTTTAATAAAACAACTGAACCTGAATTCCGGGTGAAAGAAAAAGAAAATAAATGCTAAAAAAATACTCAAGGGTTGAGCAGGAGCAACAAGGCAAAGGCACGAGGGTCCATTTTCAAACGCAACAATTGTAGGGCCCTTTTCTTTTGGGTCTTTACGGTATTGATGGAAACATTGAGCTTTTGGGCGATTTCCTCATTTTTCATGCCTTCAAAAAAAGAAAGTGTGATGACTTTTTTACAGCCATTGGGAAGCCCCATCAG
>CAITQQ010000256.1 GCA_903894575.1 uncultured bacterium | reverse complement strand
TTGATGTTCAGCATCACAGGAACGGTCAGGTAATTGGCGACCAGCTTGTTCTTGGTCAATTCATTCATTCCTCCACGTTTCGCATAGACTGAAATATCATCAACATAGGTAATACCTGATTTGAAGAAATAGTTATTGCTTTCAATGCCTAGACCGTATTTCAGGTTCAATACACTTTCAATGATGCTCACCCGCTGCATGAAGAACCAAAGATTGAAGTTGGAGACCCTGGAGGTTTTCAAGGCGAAATCTCCTTTTGAAGCTGGTACGCTTCCTGAAGGCTTTACAAATGCCTGTGCTGCTGATGTCGCATAATTGGTATTGTCATTGTATCCGGCAAAGCCGATGTCATACACGAACCAATTGGTGGACACTTTTTTCGGTTTCTTTTTCTTCAGTACATCACTGGCCGTTTCTGCGATTTTTTTGAAATCAACCCCTTCAATGGCCTTTCCCAATTTGTTCATCCCTTCGGAAATTCCCTTCCCAACGATCATCAAACTGCCCATTTTGAGGGTATCTTCTCCGGTTTTCAATGAATCGGTTTTGCTGGTTTCAGCTTCATTGGGCTTGACAATGGTCATGTTCCCTATCTTGATGATGGCCGTTCCTTTTTTCAACTTGGTTGTATCCGTTTGTGCCATCAGCTGCGTTGACAAAACACCCAATAACAATGTCACTACTACATGCTTCATACCTTTCTTTTTATTGATGATTTTATTTATTGACGGGGATATAAAAATTGGCGACCTGGATGAATTTCTGGTCCTGCGGCAGCTCTTGCTCATTGAGCAGCCTTCTGTTGATGGTCCGAAGGATGGAGCGGAATCCTGATTTTTTTTCTTCTTTCAATGCCGCATTGATCAGCAATGCTGCATTGGGTTCAGATGCCATTGGCGCTGCAGTTGTTGCCATACGCTCTGCGGCGGCCACCAATGCTGCTTCTGAGAGATTTCCCCGCGGGGTTGGTTTTGCAGATGCTACAACGATGGATACTTTGCTGGCATCTATTGCATTCAAATTTTGTATATCCTTTTCAATGATCTGGAGCCCGACATTTTCTTTTTGAACATCCGGTAGTGGCGCTGCTGTATTTACTACAGTTAAAACATTCAAAGCGGAGGAAACTGTGGAAGGAATCACTGCATTGGGTTCATGTCCGGCTTGCTGAATGTCAATTGCATGTTGAATATTGTTCTCCTGAGGAGTGGTTGCTGAAGCTACTGCCTCTTCAGGTTTTGAAGACAATTGCTTTTCTTGCTGAACGGGAATTGCCTGTTGCGCAATGGAAGCATCCTGCTGTTTTTCTCCCATCACCAGCCAAAGGATACCAGCAGTGAAAAGGATTGCGGCAGCTGCAGCAAACATCCTGAAGCGATAAACAATTGCACCTTTCTCCTTTTTATAAAGCGCTGATTTGTTGGGACAGGTAATGGCAAGATCTGGTTCAAATGCATACTGCGCTTCCAGGTCTTCTGCAATTTCTTTTTTCAAGATTGATTTGTCCATCTTCACCAAATCCTTTCCAGGCTTGAATGTAAGCTGAGCAATGAGATTGAATTCCTCTTCGAGTGATGGATGCTGCTTTACGAATTCCAAAACGGATTCTTGCTCAGCTGGCGACAATTCGCCATCGGCGTAAAGCAGGAAAAATGTTTCGTAATTCAGCAAATTGATCATCGTGCGTTTAATTGTTTCAAGTGGTTTATTCTATGCAATGGATTGTCAAATGATGTTTTCAAGTTTCCCGACATATTCCTTCAACTGCAGCCTTGCCCTGTGCAAATACACTTTTACCTGGCTCGCATTCAATGCCGTTATTTCTCCAATCTCATCATACGAATACCCTTCATAATCTTTCAAAAGAACGAGGGATTTTTGCAAGGGTGTCAATCGCTGCAGGGCTTTTTCCAACTCCTTTTTCAAATCTGGTGATACTTCTCTGCCAACCCTGCTCCCCTCATCGAATGAATCCACCAACTGCATCCGCTTGTTCTTTCTTATATGATCAATCATCTGGTGATAGGCGACCGTAAAAAGATAGGATTTTGATGTCTGCTGCACAACAGATGCCCGGTTCTTCCACATTTTCTCAAAAGCGGTCTGAACGATATCGCGCGCATCCTCTTCGTGTTGCAGGTTCTTCAAAATGAACCTGAACACGCCATCCGCGTGGGCGTCAACACAGTCATTGTATTCTCTCTCTGTCATCTTATTTTGGTAAGTGTACCACCTTCAATTGTACGCATTGCTCAGGAAAAAGTTACAGTCCTGAAAAAATGATGCTGTTTTGTGGCAGAAGAAAACGGGGCAATGCATGCCATAAAGGCCTTCCAGAGCGGATCTGATCCTGGCTTTCAACCTTGTCTACTTCTTGAAAAGAAGAAAAAGAGAAGACATTCACAATACTGTTGATTCCATAGCCAATGCCAAATACCAAGAGCCCGAAAAACAGGGCGATCAAGGCGAAATAATATGGTTGTTTTTTCCTCATCTGGAATTTAACGAAGATAAGCGGGAAATGTTACAAGGTTGATGCGAAAAATCACATTTGCCGGACGGCCCTTCCAGGATAGCAGTTTCTTTTTACAAAAGTTGCAAATTTTAATTGAATTTTGTGGTACCCAAAACCCATCGCATGAACGAATCCATCATCAACCGCCTCCAGTCAGAACTCGCTGAAATCAAAACAGCTGGTCTTTTCAAGAAAGAAAGGATCATTGAAAGCCCACAAGGTCCTGTGATCACAGTTGGTGGTCAAGAAGTGATCAACCTCTGTGCCAACAATTACCTTGGATTGTCTTCACATCCGAAAATTATCGAGGCAGCAAAAAAATACATAGATGAAAGGGGATTTGGATTGAGTTCAGTGCGCTTCATCTGTGGAACACAAGACATCCACAAGGAACTGGAGCAAAAGATTTCTACCTTTCTGGGAACAGAAGATACCATTCTTTACGCAGCTGCATTTGATGCCAATGGTGGCGTATTTGAGCCACTCTTCAACGATCAGGATGCCATCATTTCGGATGAACTGAACCATGCCTCCATCATTGATGGTGTCCGCCTCTGCAAGGCACAGCGTTACCGCTACACGCACAATGACATGGCCGACCTTGAAGAGCAATTGAAAGCGTCTGCCCACCTCCGCAACAGGATCATCGTTACCGATGGATCCTTCAGCATGGATGGGACGATTGCCCAGCTCGACAAAATCGTGGCACTCGCCGAACAATACGATGCGGCCATCATGATCGATGAATGTCATTCCTCAGGCTTTCTTGGAAAGACCGGGCGCGGCACCCATGAACATTGCGGTGTGGTAGGCAAGATCGATATCATCACCGGAACACTCGGGAAAGCCCTTGGCGGCGCATCCGGTGGCTTTACCAGTGGCAGAAAGGAAGTGATTGAAATGCTTCGCCAGCGCAGCAGGCCCTATCTATTCTCCAATACACTGGCACCCAGCATTGTTGGCGGATCCATCGCTGTACTGGATTTGCTCAGCGAAACCACTGCCTTGCGCGACAAGCTTGAAGAAAACACCATGTATTTCAGGGATGAAATGACCAAGGCCGGGTTCGACATCAAACCAGGCGTTCACCCCATTGTTCCCATCATGTTGTATGAAGCAACAGTAGCACAAGAAATGGCCGCCAAATTATTGGAAGAAGGGATTTATGTGATCGGATTCTTCTTCCCTGTAGTAGCCAAGGGCAAAGCCAGGATCAGGGTTCAACTCAGTGCTGCCCATGAAAGGGAACACCTTGACAAGGCTATTGCGGCTTTTGTGAAGGTGGGGAAAGAGATGGGGGTGATATGAGGGAACAGCCAGGGACGAGGGACAAGGGACGAGGGACGAGGGACAGGGAACGAGGGACGAGGGACAGGGAACGAGTGGAACAGCCGGGTGGAGCCCGCAAACTGATGGCTACTGAAAAACAATTGATTTTATGAAATATTGCTTGCTGCTACTTTGTTTCTGTTTTTCCAGCAAGATTTTTGCCCAACAAACTCAATTGGTTAAAAAGGTTTTAAGCACAAAAAATTTGATTGCCTTGTGGGATTTTCGGGAAGCCGCTGGCAATGAACGGGTTTCATTAAAGGGAAATTATGCACTGGCTGAAACCAATGGTCAAATAGAACGCAACAGCGAAGGCCCTTTATCCGGTTATTCCGCTCAATTTGGACAGGGGCCATATCTTTCCTTGTCTAATCAAAAAACTAAAGCACTGAATATTCATGGGCAAAACCAAGGAGTAACTGTAGTTGCCTGGGTCAAATGGACAGGAGAGCAAACGGGTTTTGTGGGGGGAATGTGGAACGAATACCAAGATGGAGGAAAAAGACAATACGGGCTATTTGTTTCTCTGCCCCATTACAATGGGAAAAATCAGGTATGTGGCCACATCTCTTTAACAGGGAAGCCCACTCCTCCATTTCCATATTCCAAAGATTATTCTGCCAGCGAGCAGGTGGTTCCTGCCAATGTATGGACTTGCGTTGCCTTTAATTATGATGGGCAGTTCATTCGGTCATATGTCAATGGAAAGTTCATAGCCCGCGAAAAAGAATTGATCAACAATACCAAAGGCTTTGAAGGCTACCCCAATGGACTGATTGAATCCAAAAATCCATACTATTTTCCAGACGGAATGGGAAACAATGGATCTGATTTTACTGTAGGTGCAGTTTTGCTGAAGCGTGGAATGGGAAACTTCTTCAAAGGACAAATCGGAGGATTGGCAGTATTCAATCGCTGCTTAACAGAAAAAGAACTTACAAGCATTGTTGAATGATGTACGCTGATCATTGTGAAGAATTCCTGTTTTTGACCGGTTCAATGTGGCACAAAATTCAGTAAATGATGCGACATTTATAGTCATGGGCACTTTGTATGATTTTAACTATTGACAAAGTATCATGGATGAATTTGATATAAACACTTGATTCAATAAGGGATGAGAAAGTGAATATGTTTAAGCCTTGGTTGAGATATTGTGCTATACCCTAAACCTCAAAAACTACGATGAAATTAAAAATACATGTATTGACAATTTTAGCAGCATTTATATTGCAATCTTGCGGAATTAAAACCGCAAATGAAGTTGGGCTTCATTTTTCCACAGAAAAATCAAAACTACCTGATACACTGCATTGGAAGAAAATAGGATATGCGAAAGAATTAATCAATCAAAGTGAGATGATGGTTGTAATCAGTGGTGGCAGAAATCCAATTCCTTTAAATAAATGGAAGGAATTTAAACCATCATTTCCCTACAAAAAAAACATTGACCGCCATTTGCTTTTTCAACAAACAGCATTTTATCGTTCCCCCAATACTGATGTAGACTGTAAAGAAGTTGACTGCATAAAAGAGCGTGAATACAAGAACTATACATGGGTAGAAATTGCAAAACCAATTTGTGTAGATTATGTAGGAGGTAAAACCGATATACTCAAACCAGAAAAAGGTCATTTGGTTATAAAAACAATTCAGAAATGTCAAACGGTAATGTTTACCGATAGTATTTTCCAATTGACAGACAATAAAGGGAATTTTTATGTGATGCATGCAACTGAAACAGGAGAACCGGATACAACTGCAACTTTACCAATCGGTTGGACATTAAAAAAAATGATGTTGAAAGAACCGTTGATCATATCACCATTTGGAGGTGGTAATGAATGTTACTACAATATTGTTGGAGACCATTTAGGACAAGGGTATCATCAATATATTTTTGCAGACAAATTTTATCCTTCAGATGAAAAATAGCTTTTTCTTATTTCTATTTTTGACATTGGGTTGCAAACTATTTCGGGATGTTCAGGGACAAATATGGAATTGAATGGATGGTAGAGTTTGATTCAAATCTTAAAGGATAAATGCAGCTATACAGATTAGCCCATTCTTAAAAAAATAAATCAAGAATCTTGATCACGCTGAATACACTCTTCGTTACCCCGGCTCCACCCAAGCACCGCTGTCTTTCAACAATTGGATCAGCTCGTCTACAGCTACTTCACTATCAACATTTTTCTTGACGATTTCCTTGCTGCGATAGAGGGTTATTTTTCCTGGACCACTTCCCACGTAACCGAAATCAGCATCGGCCATTTCTCCGGGACCGTTGACAATACAACCCATGATGGCAATCTTGACGCCCTTGAGGTGATTGGTCACTGAACGAATCTTGGCAGTGGTTTCTTGCAAATCAAAAAGTGTTCTGCCACAACTTGGGCAACTGATGTATTCTGTTTTGGAAATGCGCGTACGGGTTGCCTGCAAAATGCTGAAGGCAGTATTGTTCGTGAACTGGTAAATGTCTTTGACCGGAAGATAGGTGCGGCCCTTTGCCTTTGTATTTTCCATGATGGCCTTTCCGTTGAAACCCAATGAGATTCCATCTCCCATGCCATCGAGCAACAAGGCTCCTGTTTCTGTAGCAAAATGAATGAGGTGTTCATCAGGTGTATGCATGCCACTATCGGTAACCAGCACCACAGGATTGCGGATGCCAAGATTGGTCAGTTCAATGAACATGCGGCGAACACTTTGCATGGTATTGCGGTTCTTGCTGCTCAAACAAAATACAACTGTTTGATCAGTGGCTGCTTGCTGGATCATCTCCATTTGAGCAGACAATGCACCATTGTTCTCGCTATAACAATCCACCATCACAAAATTGATGCGTGCGCTTTTTGAACCGGCAGCAACAAAATCAGCTATATCAAAAATCGGAAACTGTGACTCGCTTGATGCATCCCAAATGGAAGCATTCACAATGTTCTTCAAGGTTCCGGGCAATGCGAATGAAATGGGCGCAGACGCGGTATAGACATAATCAGCTGCGGCATCGCCGATGCTCCATTTGTCTGTGGCCTCATCATAGGTATACCCAATGCTTTGCAGTTGTTCGGGCTGAATGGATGCAGCACTGCTCATGTCTGCAACCACAACAGGAACCTGCTTTGCACCGATGTTTTCAACCGCAAAACTTTCACGCCTTTTGTATTCGAATGGCGAATATGGCAATTTGATGATTTCAGGAACGCTAGAAGTCGATGATATACCATTGTAACGCTTGACAAGGTCAAGACATACGGGAATTTCAAACTCCGGATCTTCAGTAAGCGATACGCGGATGGTATCGCCAATACCATCTTCCAAAAGCGTTCCAATGCCGATGG
>CAITQQ010000255.1 GCA_903894575.1 uncultured bacterium | reverse complement strand
TGGTTGATCGTGTGATTACTTCACTCCCGAGCATCGATCAATACATTGGTGAAAATCCAAAATACAGTGAGTTCAAGAAACTGTTGGACAAGTTCATGGTTCAATACGTGATCAACCCCACAGTTACCCAGAAATACAAGATTGTGTCAGGCAAGTCAGAGGATGTGTTTACAAAAGTGTATAACTCAAACCTGGCATTCTCCCTCAACAACGAGAATTTCCTGAAGCTGCAAGACAATGACGCACAATCCGATGGGTATTCCATGTTTGTTCCGGAAAACGATGTGCTGACCAAATACATCAAAGATGTATTGTTGGAGTTCTATCCCTCTGTTGACGCACTTCCCATCAATGTGTTGTATGATTTTATCAATGCCCACATGTGGAGGACAACTGTATGGCCTTCCAAGTTTGGCTCCACATTCAACGCTGTAGGGGAAGAGGCCAGGTTCAATGCTTCGACGGATGTTACCGACAAAAAAGTATTGAGCAACGGTATTTTCTATGGAACAAATAAAGTCCAGCAAGCCAATGTTTTCAGCAGTGTTTACGGGAAAGCGTATTTGAATCCAGATTATTCCATTATGACCAATTTGCTGAACCTGGATCTGAAATTCCAGATCTCAAACATCAAGCAAAAATATACCCTGTTCCTGGTCAAGAACAGTGCCATCAATGCAGCAGGATATTTTGTTGATCCTACCGTCAGCAACAATGTCAATGAACAATGGCGCTATATTCCGCCAGGAGGTGGCGCACAGCTTACCGGATCCTCAGCATTGGTCAGGTTACAACGCATCCTCAACATGCATGTGGTTCCCGGCCGTGATATCACCAGCCTGAGTGGCAATGGGGTGGGGCTTACTTATTCTGGTGAGTTTGTTTCCTATGGAGGCAACAAGGCCTTTACTTCTGGCAACAGGGATGTAGCTACAACAGCAGCCATTCTCAGTACCAAAACCGCTGCAAACGGTACTGTTTATTTTATTGATAAATTATTGCAGTTCAGTGAAGTTGCGATTGGAAAGCACATTGAGTTGCTTGGCACGCCTGCAGCATCTCAATACAACTCCTTTTGGCAATACCTTAAATCTTCCTCTATTTTTACAGCAGCCACTTCAGAAATTACAGGGGTTGCATCAGGAACCTTCTATACATTCTTTATCCCTGATAATAATGCGATCAAGGCAGCAGTGAATGCTGGGTTGCTTCCAGGAACAGGTGTTGCCCCCAACAAAAATCCTTTGTTCAATCCTACCACACCGATTGAAAGGGAACAGGTAGCGAACTTCATTTATTACCATATCCTCAACAAGAAAAACATTGCCACTGACGGGCAGGAGAGCGGATCTTTTGAGACGCTTTACAAGTTTCCCAACGGGGATCCTTCCACCATTTTTGTCAACAATACTGTTCCCAATGTCGTTTCAGTGAATGACATGAAAAACAGGACGGCCAACATCACATTGGCGCCAAGCAACGTGCTCAGCAACAGGTGCACCATTCATCTCATCAATAACTATCTGCGCTTCAACTAATCTTAGATACATTTCTTATGATATACATGTCAAAAATATTATCAAGGGTTTCAGCACTGACGATTGTGTTTTCTTTCGCCAGTATGCTGGTAACGGCACAAACAGTGTTGAGAGGAAAGATCGTTGACAAGGCTGGTAAACCCATACAGGGTGTTTCTGTTTCCGAGCTCGATGCAGACAACCGGATTGTAAAGGGTGCCCAAACCGATGTAGCGGGTAACTATGTGTTGAACAATTCCAACGGCGCAAAGAACAGGATTTCAGTTTCTTTCATTGGCTACAAAACCATCACCCAAAAAATCAACGGTAGAACTTCCATCAACCTTACTTTGGAAGAGAACCAGGGTGATCTTGGTGAGGTCATCATCACTGCCAGGCCTACCAGTTCTAACGGGATGATGAATATTCCTGAGAAAAACCTTACCACCGCCGTTGCCAAAATCAATGCCAAGGAAATGGAGGAAATGCAGGCCCCAAGCATCGACCAGGCCTTGCAAGGAAGGCTCAGTGGTGTTGATATTACTGCTTCCAGTGGAGACCCCGGCGCTGCAATGAACATCAGGATTCGCGGGGTTTCATCCATCAATTCAACCGGTATTCCGATGATTGTATTGGATGGTATGCCATATGAAACAGAGATTCCCTCTGACTTTAATTTTGGGACTGCTGATGAGCAAGGCTATGCGCAATTGCTGAACATTTCGCCTGCAGACATCATGACCATTTCCGTCTTGAAGGATGCGGCTGCTACTGCCATTTGGGGCGCCAAGGCGGCCAACGGCGTTTTGGTCATCACCACCAAAAGGGGAAATATCGGAAAGCCTTCCATGAGCTATACTTTCAAAGGATCTGTTTCCCTGGTGCCTGACGCCATTCCCTTGCTCAATGGAGACCAGTATTCTTCGCTGATACCGGAAGCGTTCATGAACAGGATGGGTACAACATTGAATACGACCACCAGCAGGGAATTCAATTATGATCCGAACGATCCTTATTGGTACCACAATTACAGTAACAATACCAACTGGATTGATGCAATTTCCAGGACTGGATTTGTAAGGGATCATACACTGAGTTTGAATGGAGGTGGAGAAAAAGCAAAATATTTTGCATCAGTAGGTTATTTTGATCAGCAAGGTATTACGATTGGTACAGGGCTTCAAAGGATCAATACAAGGATCAACCTTGATTATAACGTTTCTGAAAAAATCAAATTCTTCACCAGTTTTTCATACACACATTCTGATCAGACAAGGAATTACCTTGGCTCCAGCTCTGCCAGTGGTGAGTCTTCCATCCGTGGAATGGCATATATCAAAATGCCAAACATGAGTGTATTCGAGTACAATGATCGCGGTGAACCAACCACCAACTATTTCTCTCCGGCAGCCAATATCCAGGGCCAATACAGCAGGGTTTACAATCCGGTCGCCATGGCGGACAAGGCCATGTACACCATCTTGGGTGACCGTGTGATTCCCCGTTTTCAAGTCGATTATGACATTGTAAAAAAAGTGTTGAAGGCAACATTTGATGTTCAGTTGGACATCAACAGCACCAAAAACAACAGCTTCCTTCCACAAATTGCCACAGGCCGCCCCAATACTGAAACGGTTGTGAACAGGGCCTACAATGGGGACATTGACGCGTTCAGCATCGGTACCAAAACAAGCCTTATTTACACGCCGAGGATCAAAAACCAAAACCATGATCTTCAGGCATTCATGAACATACTCACCAGCGACTACAAAGCGGTTTTTCAGGAATCGATGACTTCCAATACTGCATCCTCATTGTTGGTGGATCCCTCCATTGCATCACGCACACAAAATGCTGAACTGCGTTCTGTATCTGGACAGAATCAGAACCGTTCTGTTGGTGCGCTTGTCGGTGCCCAATATAGTTTCAAAGACAAATACCTCTTCAATGTCACCATGCGTGGAGATGGCAATTCAAGGTTTGGTCCTAACTATCGTTATGGCCTTTTCCCTTCGCTTTCTTTCCGTTACAGGCTTTCAGAGGAAAAATTCCTCAAGGATGTCAAGTTCCTGGATGACCTGAGTTTGAGGGCCAGCTATGGTATTGCCGGAGAGGTACCGCGTTACGATTATCTCTTTTACAACACCTATACTACCTACGATTATACTTATCTTGGTCAGGCGGGTATCTTCCCATCAAGGATGGAATTGAAAAACCTGCGTTGGCAAAAGCTCCACGGTACCAATATCGGGTTTAACCTGAGCATGTTGGGTGGTAGGTTCCGCATGGATGCTGAAATTTACAGGAACCGAACCAAAGACCTGTTTTTTGATGGACTTCAGATTGCTTCTTATACAGGATTCAATTCATTGTTCATGAATGTTGGTACCATGGACAACCAGGGTTGGGAAGTAGCCGTTTGGACGCAACCCTACAAAACCAAGAACCTGACCATCGGCTTTGACTTCAACCTCTCTGCCAACCAAAACATCATCAGGGAAATTTCAGAATTCTATCCCAATACAAAGGGAGATGTCACCAAGAATGGCGAATACCTTCGATTGCTTCAGGTAAACAATCCTTTCGGTTCATTTTATGGATACCGCTACAAGGGTGTTTATTCAGATAAGGCGGCAACTGTTGCAAAAGATGGGAAGGGTGCTCCGATCATCGGACCCAACGGGCAGATCATCTACATGCGTTTCAATTATCCCAGCACCGACTATATCTTTCAACCCGGCGATGCCATGTACGAAGACATCAACAATGATGGAAACATCAACTACATGGATGTTGTATACCTCGGAAACAGCAATCCAAGACTGTCAGGTGGTTTTGG
>CAITQQ010000254.1 GCA_903894575.1 uncultured bacterium | reverse complement strand
CATTCTCCGGGAGGTCTGCTGGCATTGGCCAATGGAATCAGTTGTTTGTAAATGCTTCCCACCTGTCCGTTGGAGTAGGTTTTGTTGTTGAAGTTGTCCAACACCTGCAGCTCATACCTTCCCATCAGGAAGATGCCACTGTTTCCCCTTCCTTGTCCTTCTCCTTTGACCACCGAAGGGGTGCGCCACTCTATGTGCAACTGGCAGTCACCAAAACCTTTTTTTGTGGTGATGCCACCACTCCCTCTCTTAACTGTCATGGCATTGTCTTCCAATGTCCATTCAACTGGCCCTTTGTTCCCGTTCCAGGCAGAAAAATCTTTTCCGTTGAAAAGAACGATGGCGTCTGATGGTGCGTCCTGCGCTGTTTTTCCCGGCTGTACGATGGCTGGCACAGGATCCCATAATTCTGTGAGTTTTGGATCCCCGGTATGTGCTTGAGAAAAGGCAGCAATGGAAGTGCCAACTGTTAAAAAGGTTGAAAAGAACTTTTTCATGATAGAGTTGTTGTTAACAATGTATAAGGTTAAAGTAATGAGCAATCAAGTTACAAAAATTATGTTCTGTATTTTTTGATTGAGGATAATTTTTATATTTGAATAAATCTGCAAAATGGAGTCTAAGGTAACCGAAGGCATCAATATCATTGTAGAGCAATTCTACCAACCGGATTATTCCAATCCTGTGCTCAATGAATTCATGTTTGCCTACAGGATTACCATAGAAAACAACAATGCTTTTCCGGTTCAACTCCTTCGCCGCCATTGGTTTATACATGACAGCAACACGGAGCAGAAGGAAGTAGAGGGGGAAGGTGTCATCGGTGTTCAGCCCATCATAAAACCCCATGAGCAGTACCAATATATTTCCGGTTGCAACCTCAAGTCTGAATTGGGCAAGATGTTTGGAACCTATCTGATGGAAAATGTCAATACCAAACAGCGTTTTCAGGTTAAGATTCCAGTTTTTCAATTGGAGGCTCCCAGCAAAAGAAATTAAGCGGGGCTATTTGTAGTTGGTGTAAATTTGTATAATCGTTTATTCTTTAAGGCAATAGATTTTTTATGGGATATAAGGTAACGTTCAACAACAAGAACAAAGTTTTTTTCAATGCATTGAAAGCAGAAGTGGATGCTTATTTCGAACACAATGGCATGAAGAAAACGGGCAATTGGAAGCTTTATGGCAAAACAATGATCTTGCTTCCAACTGCCATTGGTATTTATTTGGCGTTGATGATGGTCGATATGCATTGGGCTGTTTCATCCATGCTCTGGGTTGTGTTTGGACTCAACATGGCTGCCATTGGATTCAATGTGATGCATGATGCCTGTCATGGTAGTTTCTCCACCAAAGGATGGGTCAATGATATTTTTGGACTTACCCATAATTTTCTTGGGGGCAATGCATTCATGTGGAAGTTGAAACACAATATCATTCACCATACCTATACCAATGTTGATGGCGTTGATGATGACATCAACAATATGCCATTCATGCGTCAATGTTCAACCCAGCCTTGGAAGCCCATGCACAAGTACCAGAGCATATACATGTTCGCCTTGTATGGTTTCACCTCATTGTTCATGTTCCTGATGGATTACACCAAGTATTTTTCGAAAAAAATCCATACCACTCCATTGAAGAAAATGGAAACCATGGACCATGTCGTATTTTGGACAGGTAAGATGTTTTTCATTGCTTTCTACATAGTTGTACCCATTTTGATGATTGGCTGGCAGGCCTGGCTGATTGGTTTTGTGATCAGTCAGTTTACCTTGGGTGTTACCATTGCAGTGGTCTTTCAATTGGCACATGTTGTAGAGCATGCTGAGTTTGAAGCAGCTGGTGTAGATCCGGTCAAAATTGAAAATGAGTGGGCCATTCATCAGGTGAAAACAACCGCCAATTTTGCTTTCTCGAACAGGATTGTTACTTGGTTTGTTGGTGGATTGAATTATCAAATTGAACACCACCTTTTCCCAAGGATCAGCCATATCCATTATCCTGCCATCAGCGAAATTGTGAAACAGACCTGTGAGCAGTTTGATCTTTATTACAATTATTTCCCCACCACAAGGGCAGCGATTGCCTCACACGTGAGGTTCATGCATACCATGGGACAACGCCCACAGCCTTACCTGGGTTTATAACCAGCACCAGAAAGAATTTTATTGGCATCCAGCGCAAGCAGTTCATTGAGGCTTGTGTCTGGATGTTTTTTTATGTAGGATCTGATGAGCTGTCTTCCAGTATACAGGGAAATAAAACCCGGTGAACCCAATCCAAACTCATCAGTGGATGGCCCATCTGTAACAAAGGAACGCATCTTCAACAGATCCTTTTCAAAAAGCAGGTTGTTTTCATTGAAGTAGTTCCAAATGAATCCTTCGCTTTTCTTCACCGCCTCTAATTGGGTTGAAGTATAGCCAAGTTTAATCTCCTCTTTTGCATCTGGCAACAGCAGGTCCAGCAAGTACATGCGCTTTCCGTGGTCTACCATAATGGTCAGCATTGATTCACCGGCCTGAAGTGGAGGATAGATATCATCGATGATGTTCTTGATGCAATTCACCGCAATATTGTCTGTATCAAATTTCCTTGAGATGTACTCGGGATAGAGCTGCATTCCAGCCTCGCTATTGTAGACCATTGAATTTCCGCCAAGGTGCAATTGAAGACCTGCACAGAGGCCAAAGGTTGTGATGATGTCTCCAGATCCTCCGGTTTGACCATAGGCAAAAGCATCTATGGGGCCAATGAAAGTGATGAATGCTTCGGGCAACCGGTAGGATGGAAAATAATATTTTACGTATTTCAATCCCTGTTCAATGTCTGATTTTGCTGCATTGATGCCTTTCTCAATTTTTTGTGCAGAATCATAAATGGGTCTGTAGTCCCTCAAAAATGCTTTGATTGCCATATCCCACTGGGAAGTATCCTTTCCTTCGAGCCCAAGGATTTTTCCTGTGAAATCATTCAAAAAATCATGGTAGTCAACCCTTAGTTTTTCAAATCCTGCGTCAAGATCGTTGGTATCCAGTGCAAAAAAGTCTTTTTCAAAACGATGCATTTTCAAGTTGACCTTGATATGGCTGACGTCAGGCTTGGCAGGGCTTTCATCACAGCCGGAGAACAACAATCCTGCAATAAAAACCAGGGCAACCATCAATGGGGTTCGCATGCTCAACTTCATTTGTTTTCAGTTTTGGAGATTAAAAATAATCATTCTGCCATTGACCATCTCACCCCTTTTTCTTTTTAACAAAAATTCCCTTTAATTCCTCAATTTTGCTCCATGAAGATTTATATCGCCCAACAGAATTACCATATTGGAAATTTTACCCTCAACAGGGACAAAATTATCCAGGCTGTTGAGGAGGGGAAAAAGGCTGGTGCAGATTTGGTTGTCTTTTCTGAATTATCAGTATGTGGTTATCCTCCCCGCGACTTTTTGGAGTTTGAGGATTTCTTGCAGCAAACAGAAAAAACCATTCAGGAGATTGCGCAGCATAGCCATGGAATTGGTATTATCGTTGGTGCACCCACACCAAACCCACAATCAGAGGGAAAACATCTTTTGAACTCAGCCCTGCTGCTGCACAATGGCAAAGTCCAGGGAATTGCCAGCAAGAGCTTGCTGCCCAATTACGATGTATTTGATGAGTACCGTTATTTTGAGCCCGCATACAGTTGGCATTGCATTGAATTCATGGGCAAAAAATTGGCCATCACCATTTGCGAAGACATCTGGAACCTGGGCGATAATCCGCTCTACAGGGTCTGCCCCATGGATGAATTGATGAAGCAAAAACCTGATCTCATGATCAATCTCTCCGCTTCTCCATTCGACTATGATCATGATGAGGACCGCAAAGAAGTGATTCGCCTGAACGTGAAGAAGTACAAGCTGCCCATGATTTATTGCAACGCGGTTGGCGCACAGACTGAAATTGTTTTTGATGGGGGCAGCCTGGCATGTGCTGACAATGCTGTGGTTGTTGCTGAGATGAAATATTTTAAAGAGGACTATCTACTGGTCGATACCGATACCCTGCTGGGGAAACTTGATACAGCAGATACAAGCAGTCATCATTTGATGACGGCAGACATGCGGGTTGCCAAAACCGATGATCCAGACACCATCATCGACTACCTCACCAAAGAGAACAATATTGCACAGGTAAAAGACGCACTGGTATTGGGCATCCGCGATTATTTTTCCAAGATGGGTTTTACAAAAGCAATCCTTGGATCAAGTGGTGGTATTGATTCTGCCGTGGTGCTTACCCTTGCTGTAGAAGCGTTGGGGAAGGAGAATGTTACTGCAGTGTTGATGCCTTCCGGCTTTTCAAGCAGCCACTCTGTTGATGATGCAGTTGCGCTCAGCAAACAATTGGGGAATCCCTACCATGTTGTGCCGATCCAACCCGTGTACGAAGCCATCCTTGGTGCATTGGATCCTTTGTTTGCTGGCACTGCATTCGGACTGGCGGAGGAGAACATGCAAAGCCGCAGCAGGGGAAATATCCTTATGGCCATTGCCAATAAATTTGGTCATGTTTTGCTCAATACCTCCAACAAAAGTGAGCTGGCTACAGGATATGGAACCCTCTATGGAGATATGGCAGGTGGATTAAGTGTTATCGGTGACTTGTACAAAACACAGGTATATGCGCTGGCCCAGTACCTCAATCGCTATGAAGAAATCATTCCCAATCATATCCTCACCAAGGCTCCTTCAGCAGAGCTGAGGCCCAATCAAAAGGATAGTGATAGTCTTCCTGAATATGATGTACTCGACAGGATCCTCTATCTCTATATCGAACGGCGGAAAGACCTTGCAGACATCATTGCCGCTGGGTTTGATGAAGTGCTGGTAAAACGGGCCTTGAAATTGGTCAATGCCAGTGAATACAAACGGAACCAGTTTTGCCCCATCATCAGGGTAAGTACCAAAGCTTTTGGAGTAGGAAGAAGGTTCCCGATCGTTGCAAAATACCTCAGTTAACCCGATATGTTTACCTTGCAGCAAGAATGAAGGGAACCATCTATAAATCGACAGGAAGCTGGTACTCCGTAAAAGGAGAGGACAATGCTTTTTACAAAGCGAGGCTGAAGGGTAAATTCAAGATGGATGGCATCACTTCAACAAATCCTATAGCAGTAGGCGATGAGGTTGCCTTTGAAATGGAGGATGAACTGGAAAACCGGGTCATGATTACTGAGCTTTTCCCACGGAGAAATTATGTCAACAGGATCTCTCCCGCCAACAGGAGGATGCACCATATCATTGCCTCCAACCTGGACCAGTCTTTGTTGGTGGCCACACTCAAAGATCCGCGCACTTCTGTAGGTTTCATAGACCGCTTTCTGGTTACCTGTGAAGCCTTTCACATCCCAGCCATTGTGTTGTTCAATAAAGCTGATATTTATGGGGAGCAGGAGATGCAGCTATTTGAAGAAAGAAAGGCCATGTATGAGGGCGTAGGCTATAAAGTACTCTTGACTTCCGTCAGAACCAAGGAAGGCATAGATGTGCTGAGGGATGTTTTGCATGATAAGATGACCCTGATCAGTGGACATTCCGGTGTTGGAAAATCAAGCCTGATCAATGAGATCCTGGAAAATGAAAACATCCGCACCAGTGAGGTCAGTGATTGGAGTGGAAAGGGAATGCATACCACTACATTTGCGGAAATGTATGATCTCCCCAAGGGCGGAAGACTGATTGACACGCCGGGCATGCGTGAGTTTGCCATTGCAGATATTTCAAAACAAGAGCTCTCCCATTATTTTCCTGAAATGAGGGCCGTCATGAACGATTGCCAGTTCAATGATTGCATGCACATCAACGAGCCGGGTTGTGCAGTCAAGAAAGCCGTCATCAAAGCGGAAATCCATGAGGAGCGTTATGTGAGCTATCTCACCATCCTGGACAGTATCCAGGAAAAGCAGTGGTAATCACTATTTGAACCAACTGCTGTACATCGAATAATTGTTGGCAATCCTTTCTATCTCTCCGCTGATTTTTTCGGGTGAAATGTCTTTTACTTTTTTTGCAGGTACGCCAGCAAAAATGGAACCTTCGGGTACGATGGTGCCTTCCAATACGACAGCGCCTGCTGCAATAATGGAGTTGCTACCGATGACAGCCCTGTCCATCACGATCGCACCCATCCCAATCAACACATTATCATGTACTGTGCAGCCATGAACAATAGCACCATGTCCTATGCTCACATTGTTTCCGATGCTGGTTGGATTTTTTTCGTAGGTGCAGTGGATGACAGCATTGTCCTGGATGTTCACCCTGTTGCCGATGCTGATGCCATTTACATCTCCACGAACCACGGCATTGAACCAGATGCTGCAACGATCGCCCATGCGCACATCGCCAACAATGGTGGCATTGGGTGCAATGAATACATCTTCGCCAAACGAAGGAGAAATACCTTTTACAGGGAGAATGACCGGCATATTTTTTCTTAAAGTTATCGCATATTGTGGAACTTTGTCTTCATGAACCAACGGGAACTTTTCTTGCAGCATGTTGCACAAACCTCGGATGCGCCCCTTGCATTGGAGATTGTTGCTGCAGAGGGTTGCAAGATGTACGACAGGCAGGGCAAGGAATATATTGATGTCATCAGTGGCATCAGTGTGTGCAATGTTGGTCACCGCAATCCAAAAGTGGTGCAGGCCATCAAGGATCAGCTGGACAAATACATGCACATCATGGTCTATGGAGAACTGGTGGAGTCTCCCCAGGTTCAATATGCAACAAAACTCGCAAGCCTTCTTCCTGCAACACTGAATTCCATTTATTTCACCAGCTCAGGAGCTGAAGCAACAGAGGGTGCCATGAAGCTGGCCAAACGGTTGACAGGGCGCCACAACATGGTGGCCTTCCATGACTCTTACCATGGATCAACCCAGGGTGCTTTGAGTGTAATGGGCAGTGAATATTGGCGCAACGCCTACCGCCCCCTGATTCCTGGCATCAAACATGTTCACCACAATCAAATGGAATCATTGGATGCCATTGATGCCCATACTGCCTGTGTTATAGCAGAACCCATACAAGCGGAGAGGGGTGTAATGACACCTTCATTGGAATGGATGAAAATGCTCCGGCAGCTCTGTGATGAAACGGGAGCTTTGCTGGTCTTGGATGAGATACAGACTGGCTTTGGTCGCACCGGCACTTTGTTTGCATTTGAACAGTTTGGTATTGTGCCTGACATAATCCTTTTGGGAAAAGCGCTGGGTGGTGGTATGCCGCTTGGTGCCTTTGTTGCTTCGAAGGAAATGATGGACAGCTTCACCCTCAATCCTGTGCTTGGGCATATCACTACTTTTGGCGGTCATCCTGCTTGCTGTGCCGGAGGAATGGCTGCATTGGAGTTCTTGGTTGAGGAAAAGCTGATGGATCAGGTCCAAAAAAAGGAAATGCTTTTCAGGGAACTCTTGCAGCATCCTGCCATCAAATCATTCCGCTCTGCGGGTTTGTTGATGGCCATTGAATTTGATGATTGGGCAACCAATAAAAAAGTCATTGATTTATGCATATCGAAGGGCGTCTTTACAGACTGGTTTCTTTTTGCCTCCTATTGCATGCGATTGGCTCCACCCCTGATCATTACAGAAGAGGAAATACGAACAGCATGCGGCATCATCTTGTCTTGCTGTGATGATGTACAAGCGCAGGCGTAATCAATTTCCCATTGTACCCCTTCACGCTACTGCCCAAGACTTTATTTGCTCAGGTGCATGCTTCTCTCTTTGTACAAGGTCCTGAAATAAGGATCCCTGAGGTCTTTGATGAAACGGATGGCCTCGCCAGTCGATTTCATTTCTGGCCCTAATTCCTTGCTGACACCAGGGAATTTATCGAAACTGAATACAGGTTCCTTGATCGCAAATCCTTCCAATTTTTTCTCGTATGTAAAATCAGTCAACTTGTGCGTTCCCATCATGATCTTGGTCGCAATGTTGAGGTAAGGAATTTGATAGGCTTTTGCAATGAATGGGGTTGTTCTGGAAGCACGTGGGTTGGCTTCAATCACAAATACCTGGCCTTTCTTGATGGCAAATTGTATGTTGATCAATCCCCTGATATCAAGGGCCCTTGCAATTTTTTCTGCATAGAACTCCATGGTGGTCACCTCAAGTGGGGTAAGGTTGAAGGCGGGAAGCACGGCATTGCTGTCTCCGCTGTGGATGCCCGCTGGTTCAATATGCTCCATCACACCCATCACATGGAAGTTTTCTCCGTCGAAAATCCCGTCAATTTCTGCTTCCTGGCAACGGTCGAGGAAATGGTCAATCAGGATCTTGTTGTCAGGCAAATGTTTGAGCAGGCTTACTACCGCAGATTCCAGCTCATCATCGTTGATGACAATCCGCATTCTTTGTCCACCCAACACATAGGAAGGTCTGACCAGCACGGGGTATCCCACTGTTTTGGCAACCTCAACTGCTTCATCCACCGTATTGGCAGTTCCGTAGTTTGGATAAGGAATTTCCAGGCTTTTCAACATATCACTGAATCGTCCACGGTCTTCAGCGATGTCCATGTTGTCAAAGGATGTACCGATGATTTTGATGCCTTTCTTGTGCAGTTTTTCTGCCAGTTTCAGTGCTGTTTGTCCACCCAATTGTACGATGACTCCTTCTGGCTTTTCGTATTCAATCAATTCCCAGAGGTGTTCCCAATACACGGGTTCGAAATAGAGCTTGTCCGCAATATCAAAATCAGTAGAAACGGTTTCAGGATTGCAATTGACCATGATGGCCTCAAAGCCACATTCTTTGATGGCAAGCAAACCATGTACACAGCAATAATCAAACTCAATGCCCTGGCCAATCCTGTTCGGTCCTGAGCCCAGTACGATGATTTTTTTCTTGTCGCTTACCTTGCTTTCGTTGGTACCATTGTTTTCAAAACTGCTGTAGAAATAAGGCGTTTTGGCTTCAAATTCTGCAGAACAGGTATCCACCATTTTGTACACCCTGGTGATGCCGGCAGCCTTTCTTTTTTCATAGACAGCATCCTCCGTACCATCTTGCATGATCTTGCAAATCTGCTCATCGCTGAAGCCATGGTGTTTTGCTTTTTTGATCAATTCAATGGGCAGTGAATCAAATTTGTATTTCGCAATTTCTTTCTCTACATCAACAATCTTCTGTATTTCGTAAATGAACCACCTGTCAATCAAGGTCGCCTGACAAATTGATTTCACGCTGATGCCCATCATCAGGGCATCCTTGATACGGAATATTCTGTCCCATTTGGGTGTTTTCAGGTACTCCAGGATTTCATTGGCATGCATCATGCTCTTGCCATAATATCCCAGTCCGACTGCATTGTTTTCCAAGCTTTGACAGGCCTTTTGAATGGCTTCTGTAAAGCTTCTTCCAATGGACATTACTTCACCTACAGATTTCATCTGAAGACCAAGCGTATCATTGGCTCCTTTGAATTTGTCGAAGTTCCATCTTGGAACTTTCACGATGACATAGTCCAGTGCAGGCTCAAAGTAGGCCGAAGTGGTTTGGGTTATTTGGTTTTTCAACTCATCAAGGCTGTAACCAAGTGCAAGCTTTGCAGCAATTTTGGCGATGGGATATCCCGTTGCTTTGGATGCCAGAGCAGAAGAGCGGCTTACGCGCGGGTTGATCTCAATCGCGATGATTTCTTCGGTTTCAGGGTTCAATGCAAACTGTACGTTGCAACCACCGGCAAAATTGCCAAGGTCACGCATCATCCTGATAGCGGTATTCCTCATCAACTGAAAGGCTGTATCGCTTAGGGTCATCGCGGGTGCTACCGTGATGGAATCTCCTGTATGAACCCCCATGGGGTCAAAATTCTCTACTGTACAAATGATGGCTACATTGTCTTTGGAATCCCTCAGCAATTCAAGCTCATACTCTTTCCATCCCAAGACTGCTTTTTCCACCAGTACCTCATGAATAGGAGAGGCGGAAAGGCCACGGTTCAATGCCTCATCCAAAAATTCTTTGCTGTGTACAAAGCCGCCACCGGTTCCACCCAGGGTGAACGAGGGTCTGATTACTAGCGGGAAGCCGATTTCCTGGGCAAACTCTTTTCCTTCCAAAAATGAGTTGGCTGTTTTTGCAGGGGCTACCTGGATGCCCATGCGGATCATCCATTGCCTGAACAGTTCCCTGTCTTCTGCTTTGTCAATGGCCTTTATGTCTACCCCAATCAGTTTTACGTTGTATTTTTCCCAAATTCCCAATTCAGCAGCCTCTTTGGCCAGGTTCAGGGCTGTTTGTCCGCCCATGGTAGCCAAAACAGCATCAATCTGGTTTTCCTGAAGAATCTGTTCGATGCTTTCGGTATTCAATGGCAAAAGGTAAACCCTGTCAGCCATCATGGGGTCGGTCATGATTGTTGCCGGGTTGGAATTGATCAGGATCACCTTGATGCCCTCTTCGCGGAGACTTCTGGCAGCTTGGGTTCCTGAATAGTCAAATTCACAGGCCTGGCCGATGATGATGGGTCCTGAACCGATAATGAGTACTGATTGAATCGAAGCGTCTTTTGGCATGAGATGGACTTGAGATTATTGGTTTAAGGGCATAAAAAAACCGGGTTATACCCGGGGGGCAAAGGTAATGTTTGGACATAACTTTGCGAAGGAAATATTCAGATATTCAATAAGATTATCCTTTCTGTTGAAACTTGGTGGGAAATTCAGGCCTGGTTGTGGTAGGCAGCCATTTCGAAATCCTCCACAACAGCAGTTTTGCCCATATCAGGGAACTTGATGGCATCATTCAAAGATTCATTTTCTCTTTTTTTGCTGATGCCAACGATGGCGGCCAATGCGGCCCAAACCATTACGATTTTTGTGATGATGTATTTCATGTGAGTGGTGCTGAATAATAGACAACAAAAGAGGCCAATATGTTGTATGAAGGATTGATTTTTTTTAAAATCTGCTCCTGGCAGTAGCTTTGCACCATGAGGTCCTTCCTGTTTTTCTATGTTTTTAGCCTGTTTCTTGCTACCAGCGTTGTTGCACAGCCACCCGGCGGCTTGAACTATTTCACCTATCCATTGTCCATCAAACCCAAGCTCAACGCCAATTTCGGAGAAATGAGGAACAACCATTTTCACATGGGGTTGGACCTTTCAACGGAGGGAAGGGAGAACCTGCCCATCCTGGCTCCTGCGGATGGGTATCTTGCCAGAATTAAAATTGAGACAGGGGGATTTGGCCGGGCCCTGTACATCAACCATCCCAACGGAACCACGACGCTCTATGCCCACATGAACCGGTTCATCCCGGCGGCAGAACTATTCCTGAAGGCAAAACAATATGAACAGCAAACCTGGAAGATTGATGTAAACCTTCCTCCAGATCTCATTCCGCTGAAAAAGGGGCAGTTGATAGGGTACAGTGGCAATACAGGTGCTTCTCAAGGTCCTCATGTGCATTTTGAGATCAGGGATACAAAAACCGAAAACTGTCTGAATCCTTTGCTGTACAGGTTTCCTTTGCAGGATGTGACCCCTCCTGATGTTTACCGGCTTGTTTTTTATGACCGGGACAAAAGTATTTATGAGCAATCACCAGTTCCTTTTAGCCTTGTCAGGATGGGAAATGAATACAAGCCATTGGGTATGGTGGAACTGCCTTTTGACAGGGCCTTCATTGCCATTCAGGCTACAGACAGGATGACAGGGATTCCCAATCCCAATGGGTTTTTCAGTGCCTCCTTGCTGAAGGAAGATGGCATGATTTCAGGCTTTGAGATGGATAACATAGGGTATGATAAAACCAGGTACCTCAATGGCCACATCGATTACCCCACGAGGGCAAAAGGAGGCGGCTATTACCAGATGCTCTTCCCTCCGAGAGGCTATGCTGTTGACATGTACAAGCCCAGTGATGGAGATATCGACCATATCCGGGTTTCTTCTTCCCCCGAAGCCTATAGTATCAAGGTAACGGATGCCTATGGGAACAGTTCCTATGTGGAATTCAGGGTTGTCAGAAAACCGGTGGATAGACAGGCGAATGTTTACTCCGGGGAATTGATAGAACCCAATACAATCAATGTATACGAGGATGAGAACATCCAGTTCGTTTTCAAGGAAGATGCTTTTTATGATGCCTTCCATTTTTCTTTACAATCATTTTACGCCAACAGTGCGGCAGAACTTTCTTCTGTTTATCAAACACTTCCTGCAGACATCCCCGTTCAATCTTATTTCACCACCCGCCTCAAACCCAATCGGAACAACCTTTTGGTGAACAAAGACAGGGTGGTCATGAAAAGAACCTACAAGGCAAAAACAGAAATCAAGAAGGCGGTGGAAGAGAAGGGTTGGTATGCAGCCCAGTTCCGTGATTTTGGCTATTTCCAGTTGCTGGAGGATCTTCAGCCACCGACCCTATCTTCCTCCCTCCAATCAGGCGCAACTGTTCGCACAGGATCAAGAATTGTTTTTGACGTTGCAGACAACAACAAGGTCATCAGGGATTTCAAGGCCAGTGTTGATGGGCAGTGGCTGATGTTTCAGCCTTCCGGCAACCGATTTGCGTACACCGTAGATGAACATTTTCCTGTTGGTGAACATAAGCTTTCCGTTGTTGTTTATGATGAAGCGGGAAATAATACGACCCGCGAATACATCATCAAACGCAACTAATTCAACAGTATGGCAGTTATCGAAGGCAAAAAAGCACCTGCATTCACAGCCGTGGACCAGGACGGACAGAAAATCAAACTTGCAGATTTCAAGGGCAAAAAGCTGGCACTCTATTTTTATCCCAAGGATGCTACCAGTACCTGTACGGTGCAGGCCTGCAACCTCAGGGATGGTTTCAAGGAGCTGAGTAAAAAAGGAATCGAAGTGGTAGGAGTAAGCCCAGACGATGAGAAATCACACCTCAAGTTCATCGCCAAGCAGGCCCTGCCTTTTCGCCTCATCGCAGATACAGACAAAGCCCTCTGTGAGAAATTTGGGGTTTGGGCCGAGAAATCCATGTATGGTAAAAAATACATGGGCGTTTTGCGCACCACTTTCCTGATTGATGAAAACGGGATATTGGTCAAGATCATTGACAAGCCGAAGGTGAAGGAGCATGCCCAAGAGATTGCGGCAGCATTTGGATTAGGCTAACCAGGTGATTTCTCCGAAGGGAATCCGCTCTTCCACGCCATGCATGATCAAAAGCTGTCCATTTTTGTCGACTCCTTTGACTTTTGCCTGGAACATGATGTTGTTTCTTTTGAAATGAACCACCTCATCAATTTTATAGAGATGCTCATTGTATGCGGATAGCAGCTTGTCTGAGGGCTCGTTTTTAAGCATGGAAAACCGCTGCTCAAGATGACGACATAGTTCTTTGGCAAGGCTGATTGGGTCAAATGCTTTTCCAGTGATTTGTTTGAGTGATACTGGTTTTCCCTCCAATGCATCAAAAGCAGTCTGGTTGATATTGATGCCCATTCCGATGATCGCTTTGTCCCATCGGGCTGATTTGACCATGTTTTCGATCAGTATGCCTCCTGCCTTTCTGTCACGCCAGTAGATATCATTCGGCCATTTGATCTTGGTTTCATCTCCCGCGTAAGCGGAAAAAAAATCAAAACAGGCCAAAGCTACTGCAACAGAAAGCTGAAACTGGTCCTTGAGTTGAAGCCCTGAACAGTCTTTGACAACCGAGAGGATGATGTTTTCACCTGGCTTGCTGCTCCAGGTTTTGGCCCTCTGACCCTTACCCTGGTACTGGTCAAGAGCAAAATAAGCCGCACCATCTGAAGTTCGTCCCAAACGGGCCTCATTCATGGCATGGTTATTGGTACTATCAGTTGTGGGCAATATGTTAAATGGTTCGCCGGTCATGTTGCTCTCCCAAAGGGATGGAAATTATCCTTATTTTTGGGCAAGTTACTTAAGGAACAATTAAAACAAATTCATTGGCATCAATATCCGAGTCAGCAGCACCACGCAAGAGAGTTACAAGGCTAACCAGAAGCAGCAAGATCATGAAAGTGATCATCAATGCAATCCACGATAAAAAAGGGGAAAATGTGGTTTCCCTGGACCTTAGAAAGATTACAGAAGCAGTTTCAGATTTTTTTATTGTTTGTGAAGCCTCGTCCACCGTTCAGGTAAGGGCCATTGCTGATTGGGTAGAGGCAGAAGTCAAAGCGGAGTGCGATGAAAGGCCATACAAGCATGAAGGGCACAGTGCCGGTCAGTGGATTTTGATTGATTACGTGAACGTGGTGGTTCATGTTTTCCTGGCTGAAACAAGAAGGTTCTATAAGTTAGAGGAAATGTGGAGCGATGGGGTAGCCGAAGAAGAGGCTGATCCTGTCATGGAAGCGCCCGCAAAGGCCACAAAGGCAGCAAAAACAACCAGAAAGACAACAAAGAAATAAAGTGCTCATATGAACCAGGAAGACAACAGCAGCGATAAGCGTTCCAATCCTTTCAGTGCCTTCAAGCGAAACAAGGCGTCTGGAGGAAATGGTCCACAATCGAAAGGACCGAAATTCAGTTTTTATTGGATATACGTGATCGCAGCGGTCATGTTGATCGGTTATCAGGTCATGAGGGGTGTCAACCCTGATGCCCGCAACATCACAGAGTTGGAGTTCAAGCAGAAAATGCTTGTAAACAACGATGTTCAGAAACTTGAGCCTGTAAAAAACAAGGGTGTTATCAGGGTATACATCAAAAAGGACAGCCTTGCAAAGCCTGCTTATCAGCAATTGTTGGGGGATAAGTTGAAATATGCCCAGGCATCAAAGGGGCCTCATTTCCAGTTCAGCTATTCCAAAGTGGACGATTACCAGGAGAACCTGGATAAATATTTTACCGCCAATCCTCAAGTGGAACCCGTGCCTGTTGATCCTGTGAGTGATCCAGAATTCTTTGGCCCATTGCTCAATGTACTTTTTCCGTTGCTGATGTTTGGATTGCTTTTCGTCTTGATGATGCGGAAGATGGGTGGTGGAGCTGGCGGCGGCGGTGGCGGCGGTGGTATTTTCAATATTGGAAAATCAAAAGCCCAGCTGTTTGACAAAGGCACCAAGGTCAATATCACTTTTCAGGATGTTGCAGGTCTTGATGAGGCCAAGCAGGAAGTGATGGAAATTGTTGACTTCCTCAAACATCCTAAAAAATATACGGCCCTTGGTGGAAAAATCCCCAAAGGTGCCTTGCTTGTTGGCCCTCCCGGTACTGGTAAAACGTTGTTGGCAAAGGCCATGGCGGGTGAGGCCCAGGTGCCATTCTTCTCCATGTCTGGATCTGATTTTGTAGAAATGTTCGTGGGTGTGGGTGCAAGCAGGGTACGTGACCTCTTCAAACAGGCCAGGGAAAAAGCACCTTGTATCATCTTTATTGACGAGATCGATGCCATCGGACGTGCCCGTGGAAAGAACATGATGATGAGCAATGATGAGCGTGAAAATACCCTCAACCAATTGTTGGTGGAAATGGATGGCTTTGGCGGCGACAGTGGCATCATCATCCTTGCTGCAACCAATCGTCCTGACGTACTGGACAGTGCCTTGTTGAGGCCAGGCAGGTTTGACAGGCAAATCAGCATTGACAAGCCTGATGTCAAAGGGCGTGAAACCATTTTCCTTGTGCACCTCAAGCCCATCAAACATTCAGAAAAACTGGACATCCATAAGCTGGCCGAGCAGACGCCCGGATTTGCAGGTGCAGACATTGCGAATGTATGCAATGAGGCGGCTCTTATCGCCGCCAGGAAAGGCAAGGATCAGGTAGACATGGATGATTTCCAGGACGCCATTGACAGGGTGATTGGTGGTTTGGAAAAAAAGAACAAAATCATTCTTCCTGAAGAAAAGAAAATCATTGCTTATCATGAGGCAGGCCATGCCGTTTGCGGATGGTTTCTCGAGCATGCTTATCCATTGTTAAAAGTAACTATCGTTCCTCGTGGAGTAGCTGCATTGGGATATGCTCAATACACACCCAAAGAGCAGTACCTCTACAATACAGAACAATTGACTGATCAGATGTGCATGACCTTGGGCGGCAGGGCCAGCGAACAAATCTTCTTCGGAAAGATCTCCACTGGTGCGCAAAATGATCTGCAGCAGGTAACCAAAATGTCTTACGCAATGGTTACCGTCTATGGCATGAGCGATAAGGTCGGAAATGTGAGCTTCTATGATCCCGCACAAGAAAGTACTTTTACCAAGCCTTACAGCGAGGAAACAGGGAAAATCATTGATAGTGAAGTAAGGGTCTTGGTGGATCAGGCATACAAGCGCACCATTGAATTATTGACAGAAAAGAAAGCGGAAGTTGAAAAGATTGCCCTGGCCTTGTTGGACCGTGAAGTACTTCACCAACAAGACGTGGAAGACCTTATTGGCAAACGCCCTTACGAGGAGAAGAAAATATTCGCAACAGAATCTGCACCTGTAGTAGACGAGCAGCCTGCTGCTGAGGTTACCGAAACAGCAACACCAGAAGTTGATTCAACTGAGAAGGGAGCAGAAGAAGAACAAAATCCTGCATAAGCATGGAGGCATCTACTGGAAAAGAAGGCATACTCAAGAACATCCGGAAAGCGCTGACACAATCAGTGGATCAGCCTTTCCCCGGAATAGAAAAGATCAATTTTGCATTTGAAAAGACAGATGAGGATCTTTCAGTGTTGTTTGCTGAAAAATTCAGTTCTCTCCTTGGAAAATTTTCTTTTTGTGCCAATGAGGAAGACCTTGTTGATCAAATCAGAGAGCTCGTGACAAACAGAGGATGGACTGAGGTTCATTGCGCGGATGAGAACATCAAAAGCGCCTTGTCATCATTTGGTTTTCCTGCATTTTCTGAAAAGCCACTGGGCGACTCAGATGTTTCCATCACCAAATGTGAAGTACTGGTGGCGCGCACAGGGTCAATGGTGCTCAGCAGCACAGAGTCTTCCGGAAGGCTGACCAGCGTATACGCACCTGTGCACATCTGTATCGCAAAGGCCAGCCAGCTTGTTTACGATATCAAAGATGCCCTGGTGTTCATGCAAAAAAAATACGGGGATCAGCTCCCTTCCATGATTTCTTTTGCTACCGGACCCAGCCGTACTGCTGATATCGAAAAAACCCTTGTTGTAGGCGTTCATGGCCCCAAGGAGGTATTTTGCTTTTTGCTTGATAAATAGCCACTGAACACAATTCCCAATAAGCAGTATCTTTGGCCATGCAAATTCCTGCAGGAAAAAAGGTTTATTTTCTTTCCGATTTTCATCTCGGCGTCCCTGACCATGCCTCCAGCCTTGTCAGGGAGAAAAAAATTGTTGCTTTTCTTGAGCGGGCCAAGGCCGATGCTGCAACAATTTTTATCGTGGGGGATCTTTTTGATTTTTGGTTCGAATACAGGAAAGTAGTGCCCAAAGGCTTTGTGCGGATTTTGGGGAAGCTTGCTGAGTTGACTGACTCCGGCATACCCGTTCATTTTTTTGTAGGCAATCATGACATGTGGATGTCAGGATATTTTGAAAAGGAATTGAATATTCCTGTTTACCATGAATCCAGGGTTTTTGAATTCAATGGAAAGAAATTCTTGGTTGGGCATGGCGATGGTCTTGGCCCTGGTGATCATGGGTACAAGACCATTAAAAAAGTCTTCAGAAATCCTTTGTCGAAATTCCTGTTCGGATTGATTCCTCCTTTTTTTGGTATTTCACTGGCTGCTTATTTCAGCAAGAGCAGCAGGGCTTCTACGGGCGAGAGCGATGAAAAATTCCTGGGGGAGGAGAACGAGTGGCTGATACTGTATTGCAAGGAAAAACTCAAAGAGCATTCATTTGATTATTTCGTTTTTGGACACCGGCATCTCCCTATCGATTTTCAGCTGAATGAAAAAAGCCGTTACATCAATCTTGGGGATTGGATAAAATATGATTCTTATGCAGTTTTTGATGGAACTTCTTTAGCACTCAAATTCAATTGACATGAGGATCCTGATTGTCATTGCAACGTTGATTGGTTGTTTGATCAATACCGGAAAAGCGCAGCAGCTTATTCTTGCGGAACATCGCAAGTCCATCAAGGGAGATTTTTCTTACGCTATGCCAGATCAACTGGGCAATGTATTTGCACTGACCAGGTCAGGGCAACTCAAGAAATACAATGCCAATCTTGACTCCATGGGTGTATTCAATGAGGTAAGGCGGTATGGAAAACTCTACAGCATTTCAGCAGACAATCCTTTGAGGAGTCTGCTTTATTTCAAGGAATACAGGATCATACTTGTGCTGGACAGATTGATGCAGGTGATCAATAAAATAGATATCCGAAAGGCAAATATCTTTCAGGCCCAGGCCATTGCACAAGGCTATGACAATACCATTTGGGTTTTTGATGATCAGGAAAGCAGGTTGAAAAAATTGGATCTGAATGGAAAGCTGTTGTTTGAAACAGCTGACCTTAGGCTGGTATTCAATGAAACCCTGAAGCCCTCCACCATTTTTGATGCAGCAGGATTTGTGTATGTGTATGATGAGCAGAAAGGCTTGTTCATATTTGATTATTATGGGGCCCTGAAGAACCGCATCGCACTGATCGGATGGACAGCTGTGCAGGCGCTGGGTAAAAATATCATTGGATTGAAAAATGGCAAGATCATGGTGTATACCCCTGGTGAAATCGACATAAAAGAAATGCAGTTGCCTGACTACATTTCCAGGGGGGATCAATTCAGGTTCACATCAAATGCTTTGTATGTACGCGACAGTACGGGCATTTCCCAATACGAATGGAATAAATAATGTATCATGCAGGAGGTATTGAATAAGACATTTCTTGACAACAGCTTTAGGGATTACCTGATGGTATTCGGATTTATTCTCAGTGTACTCATCCTTAGAAAAGTAGCCAGCAAAAAAATTACCCGGTTGATTTTCTTTGCCTTCAGAAAAATGGGCCGGAAAATCAATGAAAAAGAATTTTTTGACCTGGTACTGGCGCCCCTTGAAAATTTCATTTTTTTCTCAGCCACCTATGTTGCCTTGAACAGCCTGAATTTCCCCAGGGAATTTGGCTTCAGGATCATGAAAATCAAATCCGATGTATTGTTGGATCGGATGGCTTCAGGAGTGTTGATCTATTTCTTCTTTCATACCCTGTTGCGGGTGACCGATTATCTCGCCATCGTCATGGAAAAAAAGGCGAAAACTACAGAGGATTATAGCGACGATCAATTGATTATTTTTTTCAGAGAGTTTCTGAAAGTTATTTTGATCATTGTTTGCATCCTGGTGATGATCAGGTATGTATTCAACCAGGACATTACAAAGTTATTGGCCGGATTGAGCATTGTGGGTGCTGCCATTGCGCTGGCGGCAAAGGAAAGCATCGAAAACCTGATTGCTTCTTTTATCATTTTCTTTGACCGGCCGTTCACTGTCGGAGATTCCCTTAAAATCCAGCAGGTCAGCGGAACAGTCGAAAAAATCGGATTGAGGAGTACGCGTGTGAGAACCATTGATGGTACCTACATCACCATTCCCAACAAACAGATGGTGGACAGTTTGGTAGACAATTTCTCTCTGAGAAACAAGTGTCGTTTTGAAATGGTATTGGCCCTGGATCCAAGGGCTACAGTTGATCAGTTAAAGCAGCTGCTAAAGGAGATGGATGAAAAATTGGTTTATGCTGAGCTGGAAGCCAAAACAATTTTGCTCAGTGAAATCCGCATCGATGCCTATATCGTTACCATTGAGTGCATAACAGGCGTCATCAACATATCAGACCTCAATCTGCTAAAGCAAAATGTCAATGTACAAGTTTTGGAATTGCTTGAAAAAAACGGAGTAGCTGTGGCAGGAAAAGAACGGATGGTCAATACTTTTCTACAATAGTCCTGCTTTTAGCTCCAGCAACATGGCACGGATATTTTTGAGGCTTTCGATGGCTTCAAAACGTTCATTTACCTTTTTGCCACTTTTGATGAATGATTTTGCTCCGCTGATGGTGTATTTCCTTTCCTTCAGGAGGAAGTAAATGAGCTTGAGGTTTTTTACATCATCAGGCCTGAAAAATCGGTCTCCTTTCCTGTTCTTCCTCGGCTTTAAGATGTCAAATTCGTTTTCCCAAAAACGAATAAGGGAAATGTTTACCCTGAACATGGCTGCTACTTCACCGATGGGATAGTACTGTTTGCTGTAGAGGATGCTGTCTTCTGGAATGTCTAGCATCGCAATGTCTGTTGTTTTCTTAACAGCTTGAGGCCTGCCTTTTTTTCCCTTTTTCATTACTGTTGTTGAGGAATCATCAACAGCAACAGTTTCTACAGTAGAAATGGGCTCTTCAATGGAAGGCTCCTCCACCACCTGGGCAGGAGGGGCAATCTTGTATGACTTCTTTTTTGACTCGGCAGGTTTGCCGGTCAGTTTTATGGGTTCACCGCCAAATAGGTCTAATTGCTGGAGCATTGGAGCGAAATTAGGAACTAATTTTTTTCAGTTGTGGTCGAGTTATGCACAACTGGATCAATCAAATGACTGATTGCGGGAGGCAGCCAGTTTCAGGATCTGCTGGTATTGCTCAGGAGTAAGGTCGTTGTAGAAGAAATAAATGGGGTCCAATCGCTTGCGCCCTTTGAAAACCTCATAGTGAAGATGGGAGCCTGTTGATTTGCCAGTGCTGCCAACATACCCGATGACTTCACCCCTTTTCACCCTTTGACCTCTTTTGGCCTTGAGCCTTGACATATGGCCATAAAGAGTGCTATACGAGTAGCCATGCTGGATGACAATATGGTTGCCATAGCCATTGCCGAGGTTGCCGGCTGTTTGTACAGTACCTTCTGCCGTTGCATAGATAGGCGTGCCTTGTGGGGCGCTGAAATCCAGTCCTGGATGGAATTTAACCGTTTTATAGACGGGGTCGATCCTGTAACCAAAGCCAGAGGACAGCCTGTTGAGGTCTCGGTTGCTCAAGGGTTGTATGGCAGGCGTACTGGCCAGGAGTTTTTCCTTGTTCTTGATCATTTTCTCAATTTCTTTGTAGGATCCTTCCTGGTTGGTAATCCTGTTGTAGATGGTATTGAGCGTATTGAAAATACCTTCAGTCATTTCGCTGTTCTCCATTCCGGCCACAATTTGCAACTCCTTCTTGGATTCTATCTGCTTTGCTCTTGCGCTATCAGGGATGGGAGTGGCTTCAAATACAGATCGATAGACTTCATTGTCCCTTCTTTCCAACAATTTCAGCCTGTCATCAATATCCCGGTAGCGGTCTGCATAAAGCTTGTTGACCTCTTCAGCTCTTTCAAGCTGCACTTTCAGCAGTTTTTCCTTCGGAGAGTCCACAAATCGGAAAGCGATGGCAACAATGATCAATCCGGTAACAATGGCTGTGGATATGAAGGCCAATACCCTCAACAATGCCACCCTGAGTGGCACAACCTGCTTCTCATATCGAAGCGTGTGGGTATTATAATAATATTTGATCTTCTTCATCCGCTGCCCATCTTTTAAAAAATGTATTTTTGCTGGCCTGGCGAATTGCAAATATAAACCATTGATCCAAGATGGATCCGTATAAAAGGACTAAGAAATGACATCAGCGGAGATTAGAAATAGATTTTTGAAGTTTTTTGAAGCAAAAGGACACCATATTGTATCCTCTGCACCCATTGTATTGAAGGATGATCCAACCCTTTTGTTCACCAATGCAGGGATGAACCAGTTCAAGGATTATTTTCTTGGCAACAAGCCCGCACCGTATAAAAGGGCGGTTGATACCCAAAAATGCTTGCGCGTAAGTGGAAAACACAATGACCTGGAAGAAGTGGGTGTTGATACCTACCACCATACCATGTTTGAAATGCTGGGCAACTGGAGTTTTGGTGACTATTTTAAAAAAGAAGCCATCACATGGAGCTGGGAGTTGTTGACAGAGGAATATGGCATTGACAAGGACCGCTTGTATGCCACAGTTTTTGAAGGCGATGCAAAGGAAAATATCCCCGCTTCAACCATCGCACTGGGTATTTGGAAAGAACTGCTGCCTGCAGATCATATCGTTTTTGGCAACAAGAAAGATAATTTCTGGGAAATGGGCGACACGGGTCCCTGCGGACCTTGCAGTGAAATCCATGTGGATTGCAGGTCTGAAGAAGAAAGGGCAGCCGTGCCAGGCCATCTCTTGGTCAATAAAGACCATCCACAGGTTATCGAGATCTGGAACAATGTGTTCATCCAATACAACCGATTGAAAGACGGAACACTGCAACCCCTTGCGGCTACCCATGTGGACACAGGGATGGGCCTTGAGCGACTGGTCCGCGTTTTGCAAGGGAAGTCTTCCAATTATGATACTGATATTTTTTCAGGATCCATTCAGGCAACAGAACGCATCTCAGGAAAAAAATATACCGCTGGAGATTCAAAGCAAGATGTTGCATTCAGGGTTTTGGCAGACCATATCAGGGCCATTGCCTTTACCATCGCTGATGGTCAGCTTCCATCAAATACTGGAGCAGGCTATGTAATCAGAAGAATTCTGCGCAGGGCTGTACGGTATTATTATTCTTATCTGGAAGTGAAAGAGCCCATGCTGCACCAATTGTTGCCAGGATTGGCTGAGCAATTCAATCAAGTATTTCCTGAACTGCAGGCGCAGCTGGGTTTCATTGCTAAAGTGGTGAAAGAAGAAGAGGAAACATTTTTGCGGACACTTGGAAAGGGGTTGAAAAAGATAGATGATCTTCTTGAACAGGCAAAGCAATCTGGTACCATTGATGGCGCCGCGGCATTTGAATTGTACGATACGTATGGATTCCCCATTGACCTTACGCGATTGATCGCTTTGGAGCAGGCAGTGTTGGTAGACGAAGAAGGTTTTGAGCGTGAAATGCAGGTGCAAAAAAACAGGAGCCGTGCTGCTACTGCATCTGATGTTGAAGACTGGATTGATGTTGCTAAACAGTCAGTGGCTGGAAAAGCATTTGTCGGATATGATGAATTGACCTGCAGCACCAACCTCCTGCGTTACAGGAAGGTAACGGCAAAAGGGCAAACAAATTTTCAGGTGGTGCTGGAGCAGACCCCTTTCTATGCAGAAAGTGGTGGCCAGGTAGGGGATACAGGCACCATTACCATGGGTGACCATGTGATTGAGGTGCTCAATACCAAAAAAGAAAATGACCTGATTGTGCATACCGTGTCGGCATTGCCAGAAACAGTCAGTCCTGCCGTTTTTGCCGCAGTCAATGTCGACAGGAGAAAAGAAATCACCAACCATCATACCCTCACCCATCTTTTGCATGCCGCATTGCGGACAGTCTTGGGAACGCATGTGGCGCAAAAAGGATCCCTTGTGTCCGATGATGGAATGCGTTTTGATTTCTCGCATTTTGCGAAAATGACAGACGAGGAATTGGCATCTGTGACGGCAATGGTCAATGCAAAGATCCGTGAAAACATTCCGGTCATCATCAGGGAAATGGACAAGGAAGAAGCCATGAAATTGGGTGCCATGGCCCTTTTCGGAGAAAAATATGGAGACAAGGTGAGGGTAGTAACCATTGACCCTGCATACTCGATTGAACTCTGTGGAGGTACACATGTCTCTCATACAGGAGCATTGGGCCAATGCATGATTCTATCAGAATCAGGGGTGGCTGCTGGTGTGCGTCGGATAGAAGCAGTCTGTGGCATTGCAGCAGACCAAAAGCATCTGGAAGAACAACACCTCTTAAAACAAGTCAGCAACTTGCTGAAGAATCCACGTGAGTTGGTGCGTTCTATCGAACAGCACCTGGAAGAGCTATCAACACTTAAAAAGCAACTTGAGCAAACAGAAGGTAGATTGTTAGGATACCTGAAAACGGATCTGGTGAAAAAAGCAGAAGTCGTCAATGGTATCAATTTTATTGGCGTCATCACAGAAGCATCATCATCTGATTCCCTTAAAAAATTGTGCAATGATTTGCGCAGCACGTACACATATACCCTGGTGGTACTGGCATCAAATATATCCGGCAAGCCTGCTGTCGCGGTTGGTCTTTCAGATACCCTGGTTACTGAAAAAGGCCTGGATGCAGTGGCACTCATCAAAACCCATGTTGCTGGACATATCAAAGGTGGTGGTGGAGGACAAAAATCCCTGGCTTCAGCAGGAGGGCAAGAGGTGAGTGGTTTGGAGGCTGCGATTGGTGCCATCAAAAATGCACTGGTCTGATGCGATGGTCATTTATGTATAGCTCATTCGAAATCAACAAAGACAATGTCGGAAGACCTGACAATAAAATATGAAGCAGTAATTGGACTTGAAGTGCATGCACAATTGCAAACAAAAAGCAAGTTGTTTGCGGGGGATGCTGCGGCTTTTGGTGCAGGTCCCAACACCCATGTAAGTCCCATTACACTTGGCCATCCGGGCACATTGCCCAGGATGAACAAGACTGCCATTGCACATGCCATCAGCATGGGCCTGGTCTGTCATTGCACCATTGAGAAAAACAATTACTTCGCAAGGAAAAATTATTTTTATCCTGACCTTCCCAAAGGTTATCAAATCTCTCAACATACCACGCCCATTTGCAGTGGTGGATTTGTGAGCATCAATACTTCAACCGGTCGTCGTGATATTCAGCTCACGAGAATTCACATGGAGGAAGATGCTGGTAAAAGCATTCATGATCAGCATGAAGGCCTGACATTGCTGGATTATAACCGCGCCGGTGTTCCCTTGATTGAAATTGTTACCGACCCGGTATTGCATACAGCTGAAGAGGCATCAGCATATCTTACACAGATCAGAAAGCTGGTAAGGTGGATAGGCATTTGTGACGGAAACATGGAAGAGGGTAGCCTGCGTTGTGATGCGAATATTTCTGTAAGGCCAAGAGGAAGCCAATCGCTGGGCACCAGGGTAGAAGTGAAAAACCTCAACTCGATCAGGCACCTTAGGCACGCGATTGAAATTGAGATCAACCGTTTGTCTGTCATGTGTGAAAATGGTGAAACCATTGTGCAGGAAACCAGGAGCTATGATGCAGACAGGGGCATCACTTTCTCTATTAGAACAAAAGAGGATGCAGATGATTACCGTTATTTTCCTGAGCCAGACCTTGCCCCATTTGAATTTACTGATGCATTTATTGATGGTATAAGAGACGCTCTTCCTTCCCTTCCTGATCAAAGGGCAGGCCAGTATATTCAGGAGTATGGCCTCTCTCATTATGATGCAGAGCAATTGACAGAAGAAAAGGAACTGAGTGATCTTTTTGAAAAAATTGCAGCTTCAACTTCCCATAAAAAAAATCTTGCCAACTTTCTGATAGGGCCACTGCGCGCTCATCTCCATCTTGTTGAAGGCTCCTGGAATGATGTTACCATCGCTGTAGAAAACTGGCACCATCTGCTTGATTTGGTTGCGGAAGGTAAACTTGGGTTCTCCGTTGCTGCACAAAAGCTTTTGCCCATCATGCTCGAAGACAGCAATGCGAGTCCATTGAATCTTGCTGCTGCAATGAATTTAATCCAAGATGCTGGAGATGATGAAATAGGTGCTTGGGTACAGCAGGTATTGGATGCCATGCCTGATAAGGTAGAAGAATACAGAAAAGGTAAAAAAGGTTTGATCGGTTTGTTTGTAGGCGAAGTAAAAAAGATATCAAAGGGGAAAGCAGATCCCAAAACAACAACGGAACTACTCAATGCACATTTAAATAAAAAACAATAGCATGAAACAATTCTTGAGGGCAGTCACACTGCTGGTTTTCCTTGCCGTAGCATCCTGCAAGCAGACAGAAAAAAATGTCAGCTTCAATTTCACAGTGTTGGGGAATACCGAAAAACAGGCTGTTTACCTTGACTTGATTGAGCTGGAAGGAGAACCCATTACGATGGATACTGCAGTTGCTGAAATGGGTAAGGCGGTTTTTGCACTCAAGGGAGGAGCTGTTGATCCGGAGGCTTTGTACAGGGTAAGGTTTGAAAAAACACAGGCGTATTTTCTGGTGATTCCTGATAAGTCATCCATAAATGTTACAGCCGACCTCAAAAGCCCCGACTTGTTCTCAAGCAATTCAGACGGAAGCAATTCTTTCCGTTTGCTCCTCGCAGGTTTTAATGCAAGGCTTCAGGAAATTGATTCGATCCGCAACGCGATAGTAGCCAAAGGGGAAATGATGGACAGCAGCAGGGTAGTGCTTGAAACCGGTTTTCGTGATAAAATTACTGCGGCAGGTTCCTATTTGCTCAATTATGCTGATACTACACAAACCCCGGCTGTTGCCATTTACGCATTGGGTATGTCAAGAAATCTCGTATCACCTGATCAAGTCAAGCCTGCGCTCAATGCTATTGCAAAGCGCTTTCCCAAGTCTACAAAAATAGCAAAATTGGCAGGCGATCTCAACAACCAAACCGAGCCAAAGCAAACAGATGAACTTGTTGGCAAAGAAGCGCCATTGTTTGAAATGCCGGATGTGAATGGCCGAAATATTTCTTTGGCATCATTTCGTGGTAAATATGTGTTGGTAGATTTTTGGGCCAGTTGGTGCAAACCATGCCGCATGGAAAACCCCAATGTTGTAGCAGCGTACCAACAATTCAAGGACAAGAATTTTACTGTATTGGGTGTTTCGTTGGACAAGGAAAAGGATGCCTGGGTAGAAGCCATCAAAGCGGATGGACTGACATGGACACATATCAGTGACTTAAAGTATTGGCAGAGCTCAGTAGTTCCCTTGTACCAGATTGAAGGAATTCCATTCAATGTATTGCTTGATCCTCAGGGAAAGATCATTGCAAAAGGGTTAAGGGGAGAAGAGCTCCTTGCAAAGTTGGCTGAGATCTTAAAGTAATTTTTTATTGGTAGAGGCTTAACTCTTTTTCTTTGCTGCTAGCAAGAGCAGCACTGGAAGCAGAATCAAGTTGGTAAGGGTAGCCACCAGCAGCGTAAAGGAAGTGAGCCATCCCAAGGCCTGTGTACTGCCGAATCCACTGATCACGAAAATGATGAATCCTGCAATCAAAACCAGAGAGGTATACACAATGCTGATGCCTGTTTCCCTGATGGTTTGCACAACGGTCTCATGCACCTTTCCATTGAAATGTGGAAGCTCTTGTTTGTAATTGACAAGGAAACGTATGGTGATGTCTATTGCAATACCCAGCGCAACACTGAAAACCAGTACAGTGGAGGGTTTGATGGCAATGCCCATCCATCCCATCAGACCGGCTGTCATCACCAATGGAATCAGATTGGGAATCAGCGAGCAGAGGAGGATCCTGAATGATCTGAACAAGTAAAGCATGCACAGTGAAATGAATAGAAATGCCCAGAAAATGCTTTCTTTCAAACCCTTGATGATAAACCTGCTGCCTTCAAGAAAGGTTATGCTCGATCCCGTCAATTGAACAGAAACCTTGCTGGTATCAAAATAGTCCGGAACATGTGCTTCCAGGCTGTCAATCAGGATTGGCATGCGCATGCTTCCAACATCGGCCATGTTCACACTGATGCGTGTAACCTGTTTGTTGCTGTCAATGAAGGAGGACATGAGTTTTTCCAATGAACCTTTTGCAGGGGCATTTCCTTTGCTGGGCTTCATGTAATCTGCCATGAATGCCCCATCGAATGCGTTGGGCATGGAATAATTGTTGCTATCACCTTCATAGAATCCCTGTCTTGCAAATTTTAATCCTTCTGCCAATGAGAGGGGACGGGCCATTTCAGGGTAAGAAGCAATATAGGCACTGAACGAAGAAACCTTGTCATACACAGAAAGGGCCCTGGAGCCGGCAATACCATTCTTCTTTTTGGTATCCACAAGGATTTCCAAAGGCATGATGCCCCTGAAATTGGATTCAAAGAACCGAAGGTCTGTATAGATCTTGTCTTTTTTGGGAAGGTCATCAACAATAAAAGACTGTGTTTTCAGTTTTGAAATGCCAATGATGGAAAAGATCAAAGCAAGGACTGTAGCAAGGTAAACTGTTCGTTTGTTGGAGAATACCCACTGTTCGATGGTTGTCAGCAGGGTCTGAAGCCATTTGTTTTCCAGATAGCGGGTATGCTTTTTCCTGGGTTCCGCCATGTAGTACAAAGCGATAGGAATCAGGATCAAGGATATAAAGAACAGCGCCATGATATTGATTCCGGCAACGATTCCAAATTCTTTCAGGATGATGCTTTTGGTCAAAGCGAATACAGCGAAACCCAGTGCGGCGCTGATGTTGCAGAAAAGGGTGACCACCCCCATTTTACCGATCATCTCCACAATTGCTTTTTTCTTGTCGCCTGTTTTCATGAAGGCGGTATGGTACTTGTTCAGGAAATAGATACAGTTGGGAATGCCAATCACAACCACCAGTGGCGGAATCAACGCATTGAGCAGAGTGATCCTGAAACCCAGCATCTGGATGGTGGCAAGGCTGTACACAACACCAATCAGCACAACAGCGAGGGAAAGCAGGGTGGTGCTCAAAGACCTGAAAAATATGAACAGGATCAATGCTGATAAAAGAACGGAGCCCAGCAGGAACCATTGCATCTCTTGAGCAATGCGCAACGCAACATTTGTCCTGATCAGGGGCAGACCACTCAGGTGAAGATCTAGCTTTGTAGCTTCAGCAAAAGCAGCAGCCTCTTTCTCAATTTCACCAATGGTGGTTTCCCTGGCCTTGGATCCAAGAATTGCACTGTTGATCCTCAAACCCAGCAAATAGGCTTTTGTATCTGGGTTGTAGAGCAGGCCACGGTAAAAAGGCAGAGAATAAAAAATATCCTTGAGGCTATCGAGTGTTTGTTGGCTGTTGATGTTGGCGGGAAAAATCCTGATGGCATCCAATTTACTGGTGCTGTCATTTTTTTTCAGGGTTACTGCTCCATTGACACTGATGATGTCTTCAACGCCATTGATCTTTTTCAACCGATCCTGAAAACGGGTTAATGCATTGAACTGATTGACCTCGAAAAAATTTGCTGAGGTAAAACCAATGGTCAGGAGGTTTCCATCCTCTCCGAAAGTTTTTTTGAATTCAAGATATGCCTTGTACTTTGGATGATCTGTTGGGATGGCCCTGGAAAAGTCATAACTCATCTGGACCTTGCTGGCATGGTAACCCATGAAAACAGTCAACAGGACCAGTGCAATGATCAATGGTATGCGAAATTTAAGAACCGCCTTGCCCAGCGCCTGCCACATAAGAGATAATTTTTACAAAGGAAAGGATTTTATGCGGCTCCCCTTCAATCTTTTTAGGGGGCAGGGGCATCTGCTAATTCGTTAATTTTATACCATGAAGCCTGCTTTTATCTTCATCTTGGCTTGTTTTGCACTGCATGTTTTGCATGCACAAACAATACCAGCTATTGGCCAATGGCGTGATCACCTTCCCATGCGTTCAATCGTTGACCTTGAAAATTCCCCATCCAGGCTGATTGCAGCTACCTCATTCGGTTATTTTACCTATGATCCTTCGACCAAATTCTACGATGTATATACCAGGTCCAGAGGGCTTTCAGAAGTAAACCTGAAGCATTTGGCCAAGGATCCTTTTTCAGGAAAAATGCTGATTGTCTACGAAAACGCCAACATAGACCTGGTGGAAGGGGACCAAATCCGGAACATCCCCGATGTATTGCTGAGCAAGATCCAAGGCGACAAAACCATCAACCATATCCTTTGGGCCGGCACGGATGTCTTGCTTTCCTCCAACCTGGGAATCATTGCGGTCAATACCCAACGCAAGGAAATCAGGGATACCTACAGGCCCGGAAACAATGGTGTTGATATCAACATTTTCCAGCTCGCCCTGTTGAACAATCTGCTGTATGCTGCCAGTTCAGAGGGTTTGAAAAAAGCATCATTTCAAACTTCCACACTGGGTGATTTCAGGTCCTGGACATTGGAGCCTATACCCGGAACTGCAGGTGCAGTTGACAATGTCCTCAACTGGAATGACAAGTTGGTGGCCAGAAAGAGGGATTCCATTTTCATCAAAACAAATGGCGCATGGAGTCTGCTCTTTGTTTCCTCTAAACCCGTCACCTCCATCAATACCAGTAGCAATGGACTGTATATCGGGCAGTCATTGCAAGCCAAGGGTACAGTTGTATATTTTTCTGATGCTGGCGCACAAGCACAGTTGATTGCTACACCATCCATGTCCTATCCAGTTGCCTGTTTGAAAATCAACCAGGAACTTTGGGTGGGTGACAAGAACAATGGACTGATCAAAGTATCCACAACTGCCGATGAACAATACCTGCCCAATGCTCCCTATGGCATCTCCAATGGAAGCGGAACCTACGCCAATGCAACAGTATGGGCTGCTGCAGGAACCATAGGCGCAGACGGCAAGGGAAAGCTGAACAAGACTGGTTTCTTTGGTTTCAAGGATGACAAATGGCAGAACTTCAACAGCCGGTCACTGCCCGCATTGGACAGCATGCCAGACATCAACGTGTTGGCCTTTGACCCATCCAAACAATCAGTTTTGGCAGGATCTTTCGGAGGTGGCATGATAGAAGTAACCAAAGAAGGAAAGCCATTGGTATACAAACAGGGTTCTTTCATCAGCTCAGCAATGATGGATCCTACATCTTTTAGGGTTGCAGGACTTGCATACGATCTTGACCTGAACCTCTGGATGGCCAACCATGGCGCATCTCAGAATCTTGTTGTAAGGAAAAAGGATGGCAGCTGGAAAAAATTTACGATCCCTTTTCAACATGTTGGCAATGCAGTTTCTGCGATAACGATTGATGATCAGAACAGGAAGTGGATCATATCCCCGCAGGGCAATGGCCTGTTTTGTTTTGACGATGGGGGTACCATCGATCAAACCAATGATGACAAATGGCGGCATTTCCGGCAAGGCAGGGGCAATGGAAACCTACCATCTTCCAATGTCTTGAGTGTAGAGTGCGACAAAAACGGATTTGTTTGGGTAGGCACAGACAGAGGGGTTGCCGTCATACAATGTGGTAATGATCTTTTCAGCAACACGCTCTGTGATGCCACCTTACCGGTGGTGCAACAAGACAATTTTGCAGGCTTGTTGCTGGCCGAGGAAATGGTGAATGATATCAAGGTAGATGGAGCCAACCGCAAATGGATTGCCTCAAAAAATGGGGTATGGTTGTTGAGTGCTGACGGACAAAAAACCATTCACCGCTTCACTGTATCCAACAGCAGTTTGCTCAGCAATGAAGTTTTTTCAATCGTGATCCATCAACTCACGGGCGAGGTTTTCTTTTTTACTGCCAATGGCATTTGTTCATTCAGGGGCACTGCCACTGCAGCGGCCACTGAAAAAAAGAAACCCTTTGTTTTCCCCAATCCGGTGCCCTCAGGCTTTACCAGAACCATCGCCATCAGGGAACTTCCAGACAATGCCTGGGTGCGCATAACTGAACTCGATGGACGCCTGGTGCACCAGTCAAGGTCTTTGGGCGGGCAAGCCATTTGGAATGGGAAAAATTACAAAGGGGAACGGGTGAACAGCGGGGTATATCTTGTTTACGTTGCAGATGAGAACAACCAGCAACAGGTGGCAGCGAAAATATTTTTCATACAATAGCATGGCAGTCATCCACACCACAAAAGGTATTGTGATCAGAACGGTCAAGTATGGTGAAACCTCATTGGTTGTTTCTGCATTTACTGAGCTTTTTGGATTGCAGCAGTACATGGTGAATGGAGTAAGAACATCAAAGCGATCCAATGGCATTTCTGCAGCCCAACTTCAAGTGGGAAATATATTGGAGATGGTTGTTTATCAGAACGACCGGAATACACTGCAACGCATCAAAGAGTGCAAGCAAGCCATTCATTACAATGAATTGTTTTCTGATGTGACAAAAAATGCTGTCATGCTTTTCATGATAGAGCTGCTTCAGAAATGTTTGAAGGAGCCTGATCCCCATCCGGAACTTTTTTATTTTATCGAAGATGTCATCAAGGGGTTGGACAACGGAACTGTTCAACAAACCGCCAACATCCCCCTTTTTTTTGTATTGCATTTGTCGCATTTTTTTGGATTCAGGATGATGGACAATTTCAGCGACATAGACAATATCATGGATCTTCATGAGGGGCAGTTTGTGTCTGAAATGCCCATGCATCAAATGGTTGTTGTTCCTCCGCAAAGTGAATGCATATCACAGTTGTTGCGGGTCATGCAGCTAGAAGAATTGGAGGAGGTGAAGATGAACAGACAACTGAGAAATGATTTGTTGGATGCCTGTCTTCAATTTTATGGGATGCACATCAATGCGTTTGGCAACATGAAATCCTTGCCGGTGATCCGTGTGCTGATGGAACAATGATCAAATGATTTTCCTGGCCTGAAGGGCATTGTCCAGCAATACAATGCCTGGTTTTTTTCCAGATTCAAAGCTGCCGAGTTCATCATCTCTTTCCAGTGCTCTTGCTCCATTGATGGTAGCCCATTGTAGAATAAGTTGCAAGGGAATTTCCGGTAATTCTTTTCTGATGGTTCGAATTTCTGATGCAATGCTCAGCTGCCAGTTGCTGCTGTAACTGTCTGTACCCAGTACGATTTCAGCCTTGTTTTTTATCAGGCGGTCAATGGGGGGCATGCGGGTTTCAATATAGAGATTTGCGTTGGCACAAAGGCAGAAATGGATTCCTGACAAATGTTCCTTTGCATGGTCCATGGCAAAGACTATGTCTTCTTCTGCAGTGAAAGTATTGTGGACCAGGATGACCCTTTGTCTATTCTTGAAATGTGGCAGACAGGACCTTAACGACGATTTTCCCGTTGCAGGAAATGGTGATCCATTCAATCCGAGTGTATTGAAAAATTGGATAAAATCGCCTGTTCCTTTGGTGTACAGTTCATCTTCTGCAGGGTTTTCCTGGCTGTGCATGGAGATGATCTGATGCCCTGTGCGGTTGTTGATTCCCTCAAAGGTTTTGTTGCTGATGCTGTAAGGAGCATGAGGCACCAGAGAAGATTTGAATGATGCACCTTCACCATTGTCTGTTGCATCTGTGAACGCTTTTAAAATTCCTTCATAATGCAGCAAATTGGCTTCCGCTTTTTCATCTCTCATGCCAAGCACCTCAATAAAATTATTCCACTTGATCTTGCTCTCGCGTTTTGTCTGAAGGGTGATGCTTGTATTGCAGATGTCACCTACTGCAACAATCCCTTCGAGTGCCATTTCTTTTTCTGCTTTTTCGATGCGCTCAAGTATCAGCGCCTGATCATGGTCGCGTTTGCTCACCACATCCAATAAGAAAGGAATCAGTCCTGTATGGGCTGGAATGGTATTTTTCAGGTGGCTGAGTTCCAGGTGACAATGCGCATTGATGAACCCCGGACAGAGGATGCCTTTGTATCTTTCAATGCCTTCGCCGGCATCCATTTCAGCCAGGATCTCGATGACCTTGCCATCTTCATCCATGATGAGCATATGGCCCGGATCAAGGAATTCAAATCCGGTAAAGATCTTATCAGCCTGAAACTTGCGGTAATTCATCTGTTGAAAAGAATTAACTTTGCGCACGAAATTAAAGATTAAATACCGGATGGAATCCGCCTAAACATATGCTGGATAAATTAGAAGCCATAAAAGCCAAGTTTGATGATATCGGTGTTGCGCTCACCAATCCGGAAATTGTTGGCAACAACAAAAAGTTCAGTCAGCTTTCCAAGGAATACAGAAGCCTTGAGAAAGTAGTGAATGCATATACCCAGTACAAGCGGCTCTTGTCCGATATTGAATTCAATCGGGAGGCTTTGATGGGCGATGATGAGGAACTGAGGGATTTGGCCAAAATGGAGACTTCTGAGTTGGAACTACAAAAGGAGACCCTGGAAAAGCAGATCAGGAATATGCTGATTCCGAAGGATCCGCAGGATGATAAGAATGCCATCCTCGAGATCCGTGCAGGAACAGGTGGTGATGAGGCATCCCTTTTTGCAGGAGATCTCTTGAGGATGTACATGCGTTATTGCGAAGGAAAGGGTTGGAAAGTGGCCTTGCTCAATGAAAACGAAGGCACCATGGGTGGCTACAAGGAAGTGCAGTTGGAAGTCACTGGCGATGAAGTGTATGGAACAATGAAGTTTGAAAGTGGAGTACACCGCGTACAACGGGTGCCAGATACAGAAGCCAGTGGAAGGGTGCATACCAGTGCCGCCACAGTTGCGGTGATGCCGGAGGCAGAAGAGGTGGATGTGGAGATCCGTGATGCGGATGTTAAAATGGAAACTTCCCGAAGTGGTGGTGCTGGCGGACAGAACGTGAACAAGGTGGAAACCAAGGTAATGCTTACGCATATACCAACAGGTACAGTTGTTATTTGCCAGACAGAAAGGACACAGCTGGGGAACAGGGAAAAAGCCATGCAAATGATGCGTACAAGGCTTTATGAAGAGCAGGTCAGAAAACAGGAAGATGAGATCTCAAGGCACAGAAAGAGTCTGGTCAGTTCAGGAGACCGCTCTGCCAAAATCAGAACCTATAATTTCCCTCAGGGCAGGGTAACCGATCACCGCATCGGAATGACCCTTTACAATTTACAGGAGGTGCTGAACGGAAGCATTGGAGAACTCATTGATGCGCTCCAGTTTGCAGAAAACGCCAGCAAGCTATCCCAGCAGTCCTCTTAGTGGCCTGTTTCCTGTAAAAAAATACTTTCCCGGATTATAATCTCTTTAACAACCCTGAGCAGGGTTGTTTCGTCTATATATTGTGTAAACAATCGTTTGCATCCAATTTGTAGAAACAAGTCTTTTTTCTCATAAGCAGTTAGTTTTGGTTACGGCCCCTATTTCCATAGGGGCTTTTTTTTACTGCCAAAGCCCCAACCACTGATCCAAGGGCATCGGCAAGACCGTCCCAGTATGAAAAACTTCTAGTGGTAAAAAAATGCTGGTAGTATTCCATGCCCATGCCATAGGTTGAGGCCAGGATGGTGATCAACAACAGGATATTGTTGCTCGCCACCGTTTCTTTGCTGAAAAAATAGACTCCCCAAAAAAAGGTCAATATGGCAAAAAGTCCAAAATGAATGAGTTTATCTATGCCGTAAACCTTCAACAAACTGATTTCATTTGCACCGCTGGTGTCCATGCTGAGCAAATAAAAGATGATGACAGTCCATAAAAGGCCTGGCCACATGCTTACTTTCAAGAATTTCATTTATTTAGGCTCCAATCAGTGCCTTGTATGCATTTACATCCAACAAACCGGAAAGCTGGGAAGCATCATTGATGTTCATCTTGATCATCCAACCATCACCGTATGGATCTTGGTTCACCAACTCGGGTTGGCTGTCCAGGAGGGGATTTTTTTCAGTGATGGTTCCTGAAACCGGAAGGAAGAGGTCACTCACGGTTTTTACAGCCTCAACTGTTCCGAACACTGCATCTGCACTCATTTCCTTTCCGATGGTTTCAATATCAACGTAGATGATATCACCGAGTTCGCCCTGGGCAAATTCTGTGATGCCAATGGTAGCTTCGTTTCCATTGATGGAAATCCACTCGTGTTCTTTGGTATAATGCAATTGCTCAGGAAAGTTCATTGTCTGTTATTTTATGCAAGTTTACAATATTTTGTACCCATGAAGAAAAAACTTTATTGTATTCTTCTGACCATCTTCATGTCCCGGATGCGAATATCGGTCAGGGGCTTGTCCCCGCCCTGTCTTCCATTGGTTTTAGTATTGGCAATCTTGTCCAGGACATCATATCCGCTGACCAGCTCTCCAAAAATGGTATAGTTCTGGTCCAGATGTGGTGCACCACCCTCTGTTTTGTAGATGCTCCTGTGTGCCTCGGGTAGTTTTCTTCCTTTCAGGCGGTGTGTTTCAACAGAGTCCAGTGAAACATCATTGAATACCTTGCCCTGTACAATGTAGAATTGCATGCCACTGCTGTTTTTCTTGGGATTCACATCATCTCCCATCCTTGCAGCAGCCAGTACCCCTCTTCTGTGATAGAGTTCAGGCCTGATTTCTGCAGGCAATGTAAATTGTTTCATCAGGGATGATGTGTCTGCATTGGCCTTGGTTTTTTCATCTCCTGCCTGTATCATGAACCGGCTGATGACCCTGTGAAAAGCAATTCCCTTGTAATAATCCGCTCTTACCAAACGGATGAAATTGTCTCTGTGCAAGGGTGTTGAATCATTCAGCCTCAGTACCATATTCCCAGAATCAGTCCTTACAAGGATATCTTTTCTCAGGTCAGCTTTTCGGATTTTCCCTGTGGGCTGTGCCATTGCGGGAATAATCACCAAAAGCAGTAAACTGAAAAGCAACAACAGCTGAATTTGTATTCTCATCAAAATTCGTTTTGCGAAAAATAGAACAAAACATGGTCTTTCATGAAGTTCTCCTGCTGCATGAATTCCATGGGTGGCAACTCCTTGATTTGTTTGAAATGTGGCCAGCCGTCTTCATCCCAGCCTTCCAGCTCGTAGTATCCGCCGGGTATGAGAATGGAACAAACAGCTACATGCATTAGGTCTTGTTTCTGCTCTTTGGTAAAACTGTGGCCCACTCCTCCCACTTCCTGTACACCGATCAGGAACAGGATAGACTCCATGTCCGGTTTTTTGCCAAAACGTTCCAGCAATTTTTCTTCTAGTTTCCACCACCTGGCTTGCAAGTCATCAGAGATCATCATGGGGCAAAATTAGTGCATCTGTACCGATTGCTTATCTTTGCCAAAAATTGGTAGGATGCTTCAGCTAGGTTTCATACGCAGCAACAAGGAGAAAGTGCTGGAAGGTTTGAAAAAAAAGAACTTTCAGGACCTTGAAGTGATTGACAAGATCATTGCTTCGGACGATCTGAGGAAAAGTCTTCAGTTTAACTCGGAAGAATTGCTTGCCAAACGCAATGCTGCCTCCAAAGCCATTGGTGCACTGATTGCTGAGGGCAGGAAAGAAGAGGCGGAGGCCAAGAAAGCCGAAGTGTCTGCCTTGAAGGAGACAATTGACAACTACGCCCTCCAGTTGACAGAAGTTGAGGCAATTGTTGATGGTATGTTGGTACGTCTTCCCAATTTGCCCAATGAAAGGGTTCCGGAAGGAAAATCTGCCGAAGACAATACAGTGGTTCGTCAGCATGGAGAAATCCCCAAACTTCATGATGGTGCTGTTCCTCACTGGGACCTGATCACCAAGTATGACCTGGTAGACTTTCAAACAGGAGTCAAGTTGACTGGCAGCGGGTTTGCGCTTTACAAAGGCAAAGGTGCCAAGTTACAGCGGGCCATGATTCAATATTTTCTGGATCACAATATTACCGCAGGATATACCGAGTATATGCCTCCCTATGTTGTGAATGCAGCGTCCGCTTATGGAACAGGGCAGCTTCCTGATAAAGAAGGGCAAATGTACCATATGACCATTGACGACCTCTATCTCATTCCAACAGCAGAAGTTCCGGTAACCAATATTTACAGGGATGAAATCATCCCTTCTGCATCACTGCCTGTAAAAATGACCGCCTATACCCCCTGTTTCAGGAGGGAGGCAGGAAGTTTTGGAAAGGATGTCCGCGGGCTCAACAGGGTGCACCAATTTGATAAGGTGGAAGTGGTTCAGATGACAGAAGCCTCTACCAGTTACGATGTGCTGGAGGAGATGGTTTTGCATGTGGAAAAGCTGATACAATCATTGGGCCTTCCATACAGGATTCTCTTGCTTTGTGGTGGAGACATGGGTTTTTCATCTGCCATGACCTATGATTTTGAAGTCTACAGTGCCGCGCAGGAACGTTGGCTGGAAGTCAGTTCGGTGTCCAATTTTGAATCTTTTCAGACCAACAGGATGAAGATCAGAACCAAGGATGAAAATGGGAAAACCCAGCTGTTGCATACCCTCAATGGTAGTTCATTGGCCTTGCCAAGGATATTGGCCAGTTTGCTTGAAAACTACCAGACACCGGAAGGCATTCTCATCCCGGAAGTGCTTCGCCCATATTTTGGGGCAGACATGATCGCTTAATTTTTTTATTGTGCAGCCGCCATTCTTTGGTGATAGGCTTCAATCCTTTTGTGCATGACCCCGAACCATACTGGAGGGATCAAAGAAAGGAGCAACATGCCTGGATATCCGGTAGGCATCTGCGGAGCGTTATCATGGTGCCTGAGCACCTGGTATTTTCTGCTGGCCAAGTAATGATGGTCACTGTGCCTGGACAATTCAAACAGCATCAGACGACCAAGAATATGGCTGCTGTTCCAGCTGTGTTCTGGCATGGCCCTTTCATATCCGCTCTCAGTCTTTTTTCTTTCCAATCCATAGTGCTCAATGTAGTTGACTGTTTCCAGTAACAAGATGCCCAATGCAGCTGCTGCCAGAAAGCAAAGCAAGGCAAGGCTTCCAAAATAAATATAAACAGCCACTACAAGCAAGAGCTGGAGGGATTGGAATTGAATCATCTGGTTGCTGAAATGCCAGACAGGTTTTCCATTTTTCCTTTGCTCATCTCCAGCAATTTTCCAGGCGGAAAGGAATCCCATTACTATAGTTCGACAATAGAAAAAATAAACGGGCTCACCTTTTCTTGCACTGCTGGGATCTTCATGCGTAGATACATTTTTGTGATGGCCCTTGTTGTGCTCAATGTAAAAATGCATGTACAGTGAGGTGAGCAAAAGTAGCTTGGCGAGATTTCGTTCATAAAGATTTTTCCTGTGGCCCAATTCATGGCCTACGTTGATTCCAAATGTTCCGCAGAGCAGTCCCATGGCAAAGATCCTCCCTGCCAGTTCTAGTCCTGAAAGCGTGGGATCCTTTACTGAAACCAAAAAATAAAACAATGCAACAAATTGAAGTGGCACCATGATATAAAGCCAAATATCATAGAGCCTGTCATTTTTTGCCACCTGTTCTTCTGCCTCGCTCAAGTTTCCGGATGCTGCAGGAAATACCAGCTCAAACAGGGGTATGAACATGAATGCATAGAGCAGGGGAAGGGCAATGGTCCATCCTGTATGCATGAATGCATAGAAGGAAAGAAAATACATGCTGAGAGGAGCTGCAAATTTCAATGACCTGATGTGCATATTGGTTGAATTAATGAGAGGTTGTTGGATCTTCTGGTTTTGCTGCTATCCTGTAAAGGATGAACGCCATGGCAAAGAAAATGAGGGTGCCCAGCAGGAAATATCCTTGTTCTCCGATGGCATGGGTGATGTTTTCCTCGAAGTTCAATTGGCTCAGGGCTTTTGCTACTGATTCATTGGCAGACAAAAAGGCCACAATCACGCCAGCGATGGCACCACCCGCAACAAGTCCTGTGGCAAAAAGATTCCCTTTTCTGAGGTCTTCCTCCTCTTCACTGGCTTTCTCTTTCTTTTTCTTTCCATCCACAATTCCCCTGATGGCACCACCAATGAAAATGGGCAGGGTGGTAGAAAGGGGAAGGTAGATGCCAATGGCAAAGCTCAAAGCCTTGATGCCACAGAGTTCCATGACAATGGCAATGGCCACACCAACCAATACAAACTGCCAATCAAGGTTGAATGATAATATTCCCTTGATGAGTGTTGCCATCAATGTTGCCTGTGGAGCGGCATATTGATCCGTTCCAATCGCATGATGGATGCCTGAAGAAATCATTTCTTGTGTAGGCGTATCCAGAATTTTGATGGTGAATCCGATGGCAATCGAAGAAACAATGGCTCCGATAAAAAGTGAAATTTGCTGTGCCCTTGGGGTTGCACCCAGGATATATCCCGTCTTGAGATCTTGTGATGTTGCACCCGCGTTTGCGGCGGCAATACAAATCATACCACCCACCACCAAGGCCATGGGTTCGTACAATTTTCCTGTCCATCCTACAGCAATAAACACCAGGCAGGTCCCCATGATGGTAGCAATGGTCATGCCTGAGATGGGGTTGTTGGAAGACCCTATCAATCCCACGATGCGCGATGATACGGTCACAAAAAATGCACCAAACAATACCACCAGGATGCCGATCAACAGTTTGCTGAGCACACCATTTCCAGGCACCTGTGGCATGATGGTCATGAGCAAGATCAGGCCCAGGCTTCCCCACAATACGATTTTCACGGAAAGGTCTTTTTCTGTACGGATGATTTTTTGCATGGCATCATTGCCAGAGCGAACAGATCCAAGGCTGCCCTTGAAAGATGAAATGATGGTTGGGATGGTTTTGATCAGGGTGATGAAACCGCCAGCAGCCACAGCACCTGCACCAATCTGTCTTACAAATGCCCTGTAGATGGCCACTGCATAATCATTGAATTGATGTGTCGCAGGATTCCATCCGCCAGGCCCGCCTGCAGTATGGATGTCTTGCAGATAGCCCAGTTTGATGAGTTGATTGGCAATCACATCTCCAGGCACAACGGTTGCCAGCAAAGGATTGAATACAAACCAGGTGAGTACACTTCCTGCAACCAAAACACCCGCAATTTTAGGCCCGATGATGTATCCTACACCCAAATATTCTGGTGTGATCTCTCCACTGATTTTTGCCGAGGGCAAATACTTATTGGCCTGTGATGTAATGTAGGAAGGAGTTTCAGCAACTATATGCAATATTTTTTGCAAAAAAGCATAGGCTGTTGCGATACCCAATCCTGCAAATGCCGTCTTGGCAAAATTGCCCCCTTTTTCACCGGCTTTCAATACTGAGGCGCAAGCCGTTCCTTCAGGATAGGGAAGGGTTTCATGTTCTTTTACAATCAACGCACTGCGCAAGGGAATCATCATCAGTGTTCCCAGCATTCCACCAAAAATGGCCAGCACTAGGATGGTGATGTAGTTGAAATAATCCGCACTGCCTGCCTCGCTCAAAAAAAGAAATCCCGGAAGGGTGAAAACCACGCCTGCTGCAATGCTCTCTCCTGCTGAACCTGTAGTCTGGATGATATTGTTCTCAAGAATGGTTGTTTTGAGAAACAATTTGCTCAATGCAATCGACATCACCGCAATAGGGATGGAAGCCGACACTGTTAGTCCAGCTTTTAGTGCAAGGTACACGGTTGCTGCTCCAAAGATGACACCAAAACAGGCGCCAGTGATGACCGCCTTCAGCGTGAACTCTTTCATTACGGTTTCAGGTGCAATGAAGGGCATGAATTTTTTCTCAGACATGGCAGAGGTTTATGGTTGTGGGTTCGTCTAGGAGTTCATCATTTTCTGTAACCATTTGGTCAGCATAAAAAGAATCAGGGAAGCAAGTCCAGAAAGTACAACAAAGAGCATGAAAAAGTCGTACATGTTGTGCATCTCATAGCCCAGAAATGAGGTGGTTTTGTTTTCAGGATAGAGTGCGCTCAACTGACCAGCCAGTTTGTTGGCAAAGGCATTGGCCAGAAACCAAACCGCCATCAGCAAGGATGCCAATTTCAGGGGAGCAAGTTTGTTGACCAAAGAGAGTCCGATGGGAGAAAGACAAAGCTCTCCCCAGGTATGGAGCATGTAAAGACCAGCCAGCCAAATCATGGTTACTTTCATGCCTGGTTGAATATTCTTCACGCCAACGCTGATCCACAAATAGCCCAATGCAAGCAGCAAAAGTCCGATGGCCATTTTGGTAGGAGAGGAAGGCTCATGCTTTCCCAGCTTGATCCAAAGCCAGGCAAATACGGGTGCAAAAAGCACAACATAGGTTGAATTCAAAGACTGGAAAAAGCTGGCAGGTACTTCCTCAAAAAGGATGGATGAGTTGATGCTGGACATGAATGAAAAATCCAAGTAAAGGATTCCTGCAGTCATGAGCAAAAGCAGGAAATAAACAACATTTCGAAGCAGCACATCATTTTCAGAAAGGTTGTTTTTTGCGCGATGGTATAGCCTGAAAATAAAGAACAGCAGGGCGGCTGACGCTACATAGATGCTCCAAACCGGGATGGACCAGTCAAGCCTCCTGTCTGTCTGTTCATCAGCAAAAAAAGTGAGTGAGGCACCCGCCTGTTCAAAGGCACTCCAGAAGAAAACAACAAAGAAGGAAACAATGAAAATCACACCCACTTTTTTCTTGTCGATGATGCTGAGGCTCTTGTCGCTGAAGATGATAAACAGGATCAGCAAAAGTGCTCCAATCAACAGGTAGAAAAGGAAGCTGAAAACCCTGGCATCAATGTACAGCATGGCAATCATCAGGGTGGAAAAAAGCCCCAAGCCAATGCTGATGGCTACTGGAGTTAAGAACTTGCTTTGTACACCTGCTGGAGCATTGCCAATTTGCTGGCCTTCTGGATTGGTCAGGTATTTGTCCTGGAAGGTCTTTTGAACAATTACACTCAGCAACATTGCAATGCCAGCAATTAAAAATGCCCATTTGAAATCAGCGGGGTTCCCAGTGTCT
>CAITQQ010000253.1 GCA_903894575.1 uncultured bacterium | reverse complement strand
GGCATAGTGCACGTGAAGCAGGTCTATGTTGTTGTTGCGTACAACATCTACGAGGGTACTGGCAAGGGCAGTTTCGTAGGGCGGGAAATCAAACAATGGATAGGCTGGCACCCGCACTTCATGGAAAAAGATGTTGGCACTAAAACCTGTCAGTCTTACTGGCTGCTGATAGGTGATAAAGTGCACAATATGCCCTTTGTCTGCCAATGCTTTGCCCAACTCTGTTGCCAGCACGCCACTTCCTCCAAATGTTGGGTAACAAACAATGCCAATGTTCAGGATCAGGTTTTAGAATAAACGAAAGTAGGACATATAAAGTTCAATAGGCCTGACGATCCACCCAAATAAAGGAAAAAATTGACTAGTTTAGGCCTCATAAAAATTTACCCCCGCATGAGAAGAGTTGTATGCATGTTCATGATGCTTTTGATGAGTTTTATCAGTGTTTCTGCCCAACAAAACCAGGATTCATTGATGATCAAACGGATTTCTGATGAAGTATTCATGAATGGAAAAGCGTATGAAAACCTCAGGTTCCTCTGCAAGAAAGTAGGGCCACGTCTTTCGGGTTCTGCTGGTGCAGCACTTGCCGTTGAACAAACTGCCAGGATGCTCAGGGAAGCTGGAGCAGACACCGTATACCTTCAACCCTGCATGGTTCCCAGGTGGGAGAGGGGTGCGAAAGAAATCGGGAGAGCAAGCCTGACCAACGGACAAACCATGCCACTCAATATCGTAGCCCTTGGAAATGCTGTGGGCACACCAGTGGGTGGCATTTCTGCCCAGGTGATTGAAGTAAAAAGTTTTAATGAGCTTGATGCTTTGGGAGCAGACAAAGTGAAAGGGAAAATTGTTTTTTACAATTACCGGATGGATCCGAGGTTCATCAGCACATTTGCTGCTTATGGGGATGCAGGAATTTACAGGTCTTCTGGACCTTCACATGCAGCTGCATTGGGCGCTGTAGCTGTAATTGTGCGCACCTTGTCCCCTGTTCTGGACGACAATCCACATACTGGTGCCACCAGGTATGAGGATGGTAAGCCAAAGATTCCTGCTGTAGCCATCAGTACGAATGGAGCAGTTGAACTCAGCAAAGCCATTACAGAAGGGAAAATAGGTTCGGTGTATTTGAAGACCAACTGCAAGATGTTGGAAGACGTATTGTCCTACAACGTGATTGGTGAGATCAGGGGGGCTGAATATCCTTCAGAAGTGATCACGGTTGGCGGGCATCTTGACAGCTGGGACCTCGCCGAAGGTGCGCACGATGATGGTACAGGATGCATGCAAAGCATTGAGATCATCCGTGCCATGAAGGCGCTTGGCATCCAACCCAAGCGAACCATCCGTGCAGTCATGTTCATGAATGAAGAGAATGGATTGAGGGGAGGCACAAAATATGGTGAGGTGGCAAAAACCGAAAACAAGAAATTCATCATGGCCATGGAAAGTGATGCTGGAGGTTTTACACCAAGGGGATTTTCCTTTACTGCGGATGCCAGGCAAAAGGAAAGGATCATGTCATGGAAGCCACTGTTTCGCCAATACGGAGCGCTTGAATTCAATGAAGGAGGCGGTGGTGCAGACATTGGTCCACTTCGCCCCTTGGGCACTGCACTCATTGGATTGAACCCGGACTCACAGCGCTACATGGATCTTCACCATGCCAAAACAGATGTTTTTGAAGCAGTCAGTGAAAGGGAATTGAACCTGGGAACAGTTGTCATGGCTGCCATGGTGTATCTTGTCAGCCAGTATGGGCTCTAAAGGAGATCAGCTGCCAATGATGAACATTGCTGGTTCTTTGGGAAGTTCCGTCTTGCTTTTTTTCCAAGCTCCAATGGTTTTGGTGATGACCCATTCGTCAGCCGAAGTCAGGTGATAGGCAACACAAAGCTTTGTGTTTTCCTGCAGTGTCTGCAGCAAGGATTGAAGCATCTGGTTGTTTCGGTAGGGCGTTTCAATGAAAAGTTGTGTGCAGTTTTCGCTGATGGCTTTTTTCTCCAGGGCATTTATCTTTTTTTCACGTTCTGATTGATTGATGGGCAGGTATCCGTTGAACGTAAAATACTGTCCGTTCATTCCGCTGGCCATCAGTGCCAGCAGGATTGAGCTGGGTCCACTGAGGGGTTTGACCAATGCGCCCATCTCATGGGCAACGGCCACCAGTTTTTGGCCCGGATCTGCGATGCCAGGGCATCCAGATTCGCTGACAATACCAATGGTTTTATTTTCTTTCAAGTGCGCCTTAAAGGCCTCGATTTTCTCTTCCTCTGCCTGTCCTGTTTCATGCCATATCCTGGCATCAATGTCAAAAGATTTGTCAATTTTTTTAAATGCCCTTCTGGCAGTCCTCGTATTTTCTGCAAAGAATACTTGGCAGGCATTGATGGCGATGGCAATGGAGGCCGGCAGGGCATCATAGCCATCTTCGGCCAGTGCAATCGGGATCAACATTATTTTTCCACTCATGGTATTGTCCTCAGGCAAAAGATTGTTTTTCTTTGATTTCGTGCATGCTGATGGTCGCTGCGATAACAGCATATGCTGGTGCAAAAATCCATCCCACAATGATAACACAATGCATCATGTAGAAAATGATGCCATTGCCAATCGCCAAGCCTTTGTGTTGTCCAATAAAGTCGATGCTTTTGGCAGCACTGAGTTTGTTTCTTTCACAGGAATAATCCAGCATCGAGAATCCGTAATAATAGCATTCAATAAGAATGGCCAGTATCGGTGTTGCCCATCCAATGAAAGGGAGGAGCGAAAGGAAAATGATGGAAATGATGTAGACTGTTTGCCAGAGTGTATTCCTGACGGCCATTTTTATTCCCCTGACTACATCAGACAGGTATTGGCTCAGTTTGAATTCATAGGGTTGACCCTCAATGATGGAGGCTGTTTTCTCACTGAGCATCGAAAAGACCGGAGAACCCACAATCAGCCAGATGTATTTGAACAGTGAGAAATACAACAGCATCAGGATCAGCCAGAGCATGATTCCGCCAACGGTAAACAGAAAGCCAATCCAGCTGTCTTGGAGGCGGGTCAGCCAAACCTGCAACCCGGTTTCTTTTGTCAGCCATTCAATGGCCGCATTGGCAGATTTGGAGAAAAAGTACATGCTGATACCAAACAGGATCGCATAGAAAATCCCTGGAATGATGATCCATTTCCACAGCCTATGTGTTCTGATGAACGCATGGGCCCTGAAATAAGACTGAATGGATATGACAATTTCTTTGAGCATTTCCTGAGGTTTGGCAAAATACACATTTAAAGTCAAATGGATGGGGGTTATCCCTCATCAATGCTACACCAGGCTTTTCAATAATGGACTATCTTCATGCAAACGCTGCTTTGATGTATAAACCGGTCTTTCTTTCCAAATCTTTTCTGGCCCTGCTCAGTGGTCC
>CAITQQ010000252.1 GCA_903894575.1 uncultured bacterium | reverse complement strand
TTGGAATAAGACATGGTAGCAGACAAGGCATTATGAGAATAGGCACTGAGGGTTTTATGGGTATATGCATTGATACCAAAGCCAAGGATGTCATTTTCAGGAATGAAATCCAAGTAGGGGCGCATCTGAAAGGATGCATTGGTGAAAGTTGAAGTCACCAACTTAGAGTATGATTGGGTTCTATAAAGTGCATTTACCTTGATGTCTTCATCAAAATAACCGGCAAACGAAGGATTGATATTCAGCTGGTTCTGAGAGAATTGCGTAAAAACAGGCAATTGACCCCACACCTTGGTTAACTGAAAAACAGATGCAAGTATAAAAACATAAATTACCCTAGGTACTCGGTGTTTGAGTAATTTTGGCATACGGTTGTGGTTGTTAGTGTAGCAAATCTCTGCAATTTAATCATAAAATGCAAGCAGACTGACATTATCCTTTGTTTACGAGGAAGTATTATTAAACATCATCACCTAAAAAAGGAAAATGGATGATGGCTTATTTTACTCAAAAAAGACCTTCACCGTTTGATAATACTGCCTTTTTTCGTGATGATGCTGACCGCTGCCAGAAAACTCACCCAACCCAAACAAGGGGGCTGCATATCCCTTGTTTACGGCGATCTCCAGGTAACCGGCCTCGTTAAAGAAAGCCAGCTTCTCCCCCTCCGGCACATCGGCATAATGGTCACTGATTTTTTCGATAAAAGCATCCCTTAACAGTACAATTTTGAATGGCCTGTTTCGTCTGCTGGCCTCAAACTCTTCTTGCGTAATGTTCACGATCACATTCAAGAACCTGTCGATCATAAGTATTTGACCTTCAATGTATTGATCAGATGCAAAGGGTTTCATGAGGTGCTTTTCCTGGATGGAAACGGAAGAACTTCCCAGTTTTTCAAGCTTGACCCCGCTGAGCAGTGCTGAAAAGGTTTCTACCAGCAATGAAGTGAAATTGCGGATATTTTTTTTGAAACCAGGTGGAAAAGGGATGGCTACAACTTCATCGGGAATCCTACCCAATATCATGGTTATCAATCCATTATCAGGCATACCAAGTATTTGCCCCTGGTGTCTGATGAGCAGTAAATGATCAGCATTGTTGTCGAAAGCATTCACCAAGATCAAGTGAAATGACTCAGCGGGAAAAGCAGAAAAAATATTGCGGCAAACATAAGCCGCTTGCATAAAATTATACGGGATGATATCATGTGTGATATCAATGATCTGAAAACCCTCGTTCAATTTCAGGATCTCACCCTTCACTCCTCCAACCAAATGGTCAGATGATCCGAAATCGCTGGTGAATGTGAGGATGGGCATTGGGGAGGAAAAGGTTGAAGGAGTTGAGGAAGTTGAAGAGGTTGAAGGTATTGAAGTAAACTATTTTATCAATTTCCCATTTTTAAAGAAAAACTTCCTGACCAATTTGTCGGCCAGGGATGGGAAGAATTTGTTGAGGAAAACGGTCTGTTTACCCTGAAAAGTCATCACAACAGTTCGTTTTCGTTTCGCAATGGCAGAAATAATGATGTTGGCACAGGTTGAGGCATCCATCAGTTCATTTTCATTCAAGGGTGATTCACCCTGGGCTTCCCCATGTTGGTTCAATGCAACGTTCCTGATGTTTGAAGCTGTGAATCCTGGACTCACCCACATGACATGAACCCCTTTTTCAACCACCTCAGTTTTCAGTGCTTCGAGCCAGCCTTGGAGGGCAAATTTGGAGGCAGAATACCCACTTCTTCCAGGCAAGCCCCTGTATCCTGCAATGGAGGAAACACCCACCACTACTCCCTTTGACCTGATCAAGTGAGGCAATGCAAAAGTTGTGCAGTACATGGCTCCATAAAAATTGACTTCCATCACCTTCTTAATCACCGGGATAATGCCTTTCCCACCTTCTTCCATCAATCCCCGCATGGAGATTCCTGCATTATTAATCAAAATATCAATTCCTCCGAACATCTTCACAGCATGATCCACCAAACGTTCA
>CAITQQ010000251.1 GCA_903894575.1 uncultured bacterium | reverse complement strand
CTTCACCTGCGTTATTACAAGAATGTGATTGCAGAAGACGGACAAGGGGGGAACAAGAACAACATGACGGGCAGGGATGGGCACGATATCATCATCGAAGTACCCTTGGGTACGGTTGCTGTGGACGAAGAAACCGGAGACAAGGATGGAGAAATCCTTGAGGATGGTCAGGAATTCATATGGGTAAAAGGAGGAAGGGGCGGACTGGGCAACAAGAACTTTGCTACGGCCACCAACCAGGCCCCGGAATATGCACAGCCGGGAGAAGAAGGATTTGAGGGATGGAAAGTCCTTGAGCTGAAGGTTTTGGCGGATGTTGGATTGGTTGGCTTTCCCAATGCCGGAAAATCAACCTTGCTATCTTCCATGACAGCTGCGAAGCCCAAAATTGCTGACTATGCATTCACCACCCTCACGCCGCAGTTGGGAATGGTGGAATACCGCGATGGAAAATCATTTTGCATTGCAGACCTGCCCGGTATCATTGAAGGCGCTGCTGAAGGTAAGGGGCTCGGACATCGCTTCCTGCGCCATATCGAGCGAAACCCCGTTTTGGTTTTTCTGATCCCTGCAGACAGCAAGGACCATAAGGCAGAATTGGCCATACTCCTGAACGAACTGGAGCAATACAATCCTGAGTTACTGGACAAAAAATTCATCATCGCAGTCAGTAAAAATGATATGCTGGATGATGAACTGAGGGCAGCCATTTCAAATGAACTTCCAACGGATATTCCACATGTATTCATTTCATCGGTCTCTGGTTCAGGACTGCTGGAACTGAAAGACATGCTTTGGAAAGAACTTCAATAAAAGAGGCAGGCAAGAGCGGAGGGGAAAACCATACACCTAAACCACCAAGATGTCAGCGCTGAAAAAAGGCCTACAACAACTTGCCATCCTCCTGCAACTGCTATGGGCTTTTCTGCCTGGGATCCTGTTCATCCTGTTTGCTTATATTTTTTTCACCGGTTTTGTTCAAGGGAAAGACATCATCCTCACGGGCCTGAAATCAAGGCAGACCGGTCTATTTTTCATCATTGGCCTGCTTTTTTGGGTCTTGATCACCTGGTATACCTCCAGGCTCATTGCCTACAACCACGACAGGCTGTTTCAGGTGGCAAAGAAAGGACTTTACCATACCCCAAGGATCTTGGGTTTCGCATGTTTTACGGTGATCATCATTGCGATGTCAGTGCTGAAGCCCTCAGAAAGCAATAACCTGAAACAATGGATGATTGTCGGCCTTTCTGCCGCTGGATATGCTCTTCTTCATCCTTTGTTTGAAAAAATAAAAAACAAAAGCAACAAGAAAGCGCTCATCCTTTACAGAAATGTTCTTTGGCTGCTGTTTGTCATCATCATTGGAACAATGGTTTGGCTGAACTCAAGCCTGGTATGCATTTGCCTGCTGCCAGTGTTGCAAGCGGGATATCTTTTTCTTGTCATCACCAGAAAGAAAATCAGTGAGACAAGTCTTAAAGACCATGCAATTCCTGCCAACAAAAACCTGATCAGCAAAGAGATGGCCTACAAAAATCTTGTTGTCTGGATTTTAACAGACAAGGAAGGAAAAAGGGATCCACTCAAAAAGGAACTGATGATCCAGACTGAGAAAAACATTTTCCTTTGGTTCAACATCTTTTCTGTTTGTGCCATGCTCGTTTATTTTGGTGCAGTCTTTTCCATTTCATTTTCTCGTTACATCACAGCACTGCCCATCATCCTGCTTTCTTTCGGTATCCTATTGGGCGCAGGAAACATCATCACACTCTTTTCCCTCAAGCAGAAAATAAACTTTCATTTTCTGTTATTGCTGGCTATTGTTATTGTAGGCTTTTTCAATGAACCACACGAGGTAAACCTATTGCAATTGAAAGAATCCAATCAATACAACGCAAGACCCAGCCTGAGAGCGCATTTCAATAAATGGATCGAAGAACGAAAGATTCAGCTGAAAGATAGTTCTCACAAAACTTTTCCTATCTATTTTGTCATGGCGGATGGCGGGGCATCAAGATCTGCCTATTGGACGGCTTCAGTATTGGGAAAAATAGAAACAGCATCTTCCGGCAATTTCTCAAAACAATTGTTTTGTTTATCTGGTGCATCTGGTGGAAGTCTTGGCAATATCTCCTTTTATGGAACATTGTCAAACAAGTCAGGCAAGAACAAAACAGAAACAGTACAGGACTATCTTTCCAACGATTTTCTCAGCTTCCCTCTCATCCGCTTACTGGGCCCTGACATCATCCTTCCCCTCATCCCCTTTCACCTCCTGCACGACAGGGCAGCAGCGTTGGAAAAATCATTTCAAACAACAAGTATTGAAAATGAAATTACCCGGTTGATGAACCTGCCTTTCTCTGCACTTCATCTGCAGCATGACAGCAGTTATGCATTGCCATTGATTTTCATCAATTGCACCAGGATGCAGGATGGCGCACCTGCAGTGGTGAGCAACATCAACATTGAGAAGAATGTATTTGGAAAAAGAATCGATGTATTAAAAAGCCTTGACACCAAACAGGATATCTCAGTTGCCAGTGCAGTGGCCCTTGGCGCAAGGTTTCCTTATTTCAGCCCTGCAGGCAGGATTGGCAACGAATACTTTGTAGATGGCGGTTATTTTGACAATTCCGGTGCTGGTGTTGTGCATGAAATGATCCTCGACTTACAAAGCATGATCATGGACAGCATCAAAATCAATCCTCAGCATCCTTATCAAAAAGTCAGGTTCAATGTGCTGCACATCACCAACGAAACTGAGACAGAAAAGAAGATTGAGAAAACACATCCACTCGTCAATGATCTAGCGGCGCCGGTTAAAACAATCCTGGGATCCTATGCAAGGCAGACAGATATCAATAACCTTCGCCTCTACAAATACCTGCTTGAAATCTACAAAGGAGATACCACGTACACATCCATCAACCTGTACAAAAAAGGTGAAGAGGATGATTATCCCATGAACTGGTCTATCTCTGATCAGTCACTGGCCAGAATGAACAAACGGTTGGCCGCACATGAAGGGATT
>CAITQQ010000250.1 GCA_903894575.1 uncultured bacterium | reverse complement strand
TTATTATGCCTGGGCAAATCCATCACTCACGGATGGTTACAAATTAGCATTCCCCGATGCAGATCCCAAAACATTCAGGATAGAAAACATCATGTCTTTGGGTCAGGTATCTGAAGTATTGTTCATGCTGTTGTTGCCCTTTGCATTCGGAAAATTTGGTGTCAAAAAAATATTGATTGTAGGACTGCTCGCTTGGATTCTCCGCTTTGTGTTTTTTGGATACGGAGACCCTGCTTCAAGTCAGTGGATGTTGTATGCCGCGATATTGTTACATGGCGTATGTTACGACTTCTTCTTTGTAAGCGGGATGATCTATACCGATCAGAAAGCGGGTGAAAAAATCAAGTCTCAGGCGCAGGCACTGATCAGCCTTGCTACTTATGGCATCGGCATGTATATCGGTTCCATCGTTTCAGGGAAGGTGAAAGATAAGTATACATCCGGCACTGTTACAGACTGGCTACATGTATGGCTTGTTCCTGCGGGCATTGCAGCAGTCAGTCTTGTATTTTTGATTCTGTTTTTCAAGGACAAGAAATCAACTTCAACCACTTAAATCTTCTCAACCCCTTCAACCCCTTAAACCCCTTCAACCTCTTCAACCTTTTCATATGGTAAAACTCGCAATGCTCGGCTCCGGTTTCATAGGAAGATTTTATGCTGATTCCATTCAAGGATTAAGAAGCAGGGACAAGATTGTATCGATTTATTCCCGAAGGGAAGAGCAGGCAAAAAAGTTTGCAGAAGATTATCAGTGCGAACATTATACGACAGTGATGGAGGAGGCGATTGCCCATCCCAATGTAGACATGGTATGCATTTCACTGCCCAACAACCTGCATGAAGAAGCGGTGATGCTTTGCATCAAACACAAAAAAGCAGTGATCTCCACCAAGCCTTTGGGCCGCAATGCTGTTGAAGCCAAGCGCATGCTGGAAGCCGTTGAGGCTGCGGGCATTTTCAATGGATATCTGGAGGACCTGGTTTACACACCGAAATTTCTCAAAGCCCATGCAAGTGTGCAGAGCGGCGCACTCGGAAAAATACTCTGGGCCAAATCCCGCGAGGCCCATCCTGGCCCGCACAGCGATTGGTTCTGGGACCTGGAGCAGGCAGGCGGTGGTTGCATGCTGGACCTCGGTTGTCATTGTGTAGAAATCGCGAGAAGTTATATCGGCAAGGACATCAGGCCGGTTGAAGTGATGTGTTGGGCTGCTACACAGGTGAAACCAATTGATGCGGAAGACCATGCCATCGGATTGGTGAAATATGAAAATGGCGCCATCGGTCAGTTTGAGGTCAGCTGGACCTTCAGGGGCGGATTGGATTTGCGCGATGAAGTGATGGGCACCGAAGGAACGATTTGGATCAATGGATTTTTAAGAACAGGCTTTGATATGTTCACTACAGGAAAAGGTGCTGACTATGTTGCTGAAAAGGCGGAAACCAATACCGGATGGCTGTTTCCAGTAGGGGATGAGTTGAATGAACTGGGATACAACCACATGTTTTTTGACATGTTCAATGCCTTTGAAAAGGGCACATCGCCCAAAGAAACTTTTTACGATGGATACATCGTCAATGCGGTCCTGGATGCCGCCTATAAAAGTGCCAAATCAAAAACCTGGGAACCCGTTCAACTGGCCGACTGGCGTGGACTTGAAGGGCAGACTCCCCAAGGAACCCTTGTTGAATTTGATGCAGACCATTATCTCGTGAAAGAAGAGATGACACATTATGGCACCAAAAAACTAATCCTGAAAGAAAAAGCTACAGGTAAGATTGTGGAGCGGATTGTATAGCGTTGAAGCGGTTGAAGGCATCTCGTCCCTTACCCCTCATCCCTCATCCCTTGTATTTATAAGTACTTCCTAATCTCCGCGACCAATTCACCTTTGGTGATCGGTGTGCCCTTGATCTTGTTATAAGGTTTGGCATCAACAAGATAAACATCCCGCAGGATCTTGATCAACTGACCATTGTTGATCTCTGGAACAATGACAGTATCAAACTGCTTGATGATTTCTCCGAGGTTTTTGGGGAAGGGACGCATGTACCGGATGTGTGCATGTGAAACCGCCTGTCCTTCCAACAACAATTCCTGTACGGCACTTTTGATGGAGCCATAAGTGCTGCCCCATCCCAATACCAACACTTTTCCGGAGGCAGCGCCACTGTCAATTTTTTGTTCAGGAATATAATTGGCAATCATGTCCACCTTCGCCTGCCTGGTTTT
>CAITQQ010000249.1 GCA_903894575.1 uncultured bacterium | reverse complement strand
GTCTTCGGGCAGGGCATGACCTGCTTTGATTTCTTCCAAAAACATGCTGGATTCAAGGTCTTTTCCATCATCTTTTTGTTTAGCATAGGAGATGGTCAGGAATTGTTCTGCCCTTGTCAATGCCACATAAAACAAGCGACGCAACTCCTCTTCAGACGTTGCTGTAGCATTTGACACGAAGAGCGTATCCGGGAGTTTGTAGCCCTTGTTGTTGGCTCTTTTCTTTTCCCAAAAACTGGCATTGCATCCCGCAAAAAAAACATGCTCGAACTCAAGCCCTTTGGCACCGTGGGCGGTCAGAAGGTTCACCCCTTTTTCATTGCCGCCTACCTGAACGATGGGCAGCGCTATCTCTTCTTTCCGCATCATTTGTATGACCTTCATGAACTTGTTCAGGTCCAATGATGGATCTTTTTTGGTCTCGTTTTTCAGGAAATCAAAAAAGGCAGTCAGCACCTGCATTTGCCAATGGTTGTCATTGGATTTCATGATGACGCCCAGCATGCCGGAATCGCGGATGATCCTTTCCAGCAACTGTTGCAGTGTGATATTGCTGATATTGCCCAGCATGTTTTCGATGAATTTGCCCGTTTGAGCGAGTTCATCAGAAATGTTTTTTTCAAAAAGGCTTCCTGCGATGGAATTGGTCTTGATGTCGATGATGTTCCTGAAACCGGAGACATCTTTTTTATAAAGACGCTGCGTATTTTCAATGCTCATTTTTGCAATCTCCAATGGACGCACAGAGAACCAGTCGTAATGAAGGATTTCAAATAGCATCTGGTCTCCGCTGAAGGCCGTGTCCATTTCCGCATCAAGGTATTCCAGCAGTCGAATGATTTTTTTGATCAGGGGAAGGTCCAGCAGGTTGATGTTTCGCTTGCTGTAAAACAGGATATTCCTGCATTTCAGGAATTCTGCCAGCTCCTCACCATATTTGTTTTCCTTGTAGATGACAGCGATTCTCTGCGGCGCTGTTCCACTCTGGACAAGGGTTTCAATGGCTTTGGTGATGCCAATCATTTCCTCTCTGGCATTCCTCCAAGCGTTGACCTGGGGTAGATGCGTAATATTTTTTAGTTCATCCCTTCCTGATAGCAGTGTTTTGCTCAATCCATTGATCTGATGGATCAATCGTTCCTGGTTTTTGTCGATCAAGGTCTTCGAAACATCAAGGATCGGTTGGATGGACCGGTAGTTCTCGGTCAACATGATGGTCTTGATGTTGGGAAACTTTTTCATGAAGACCAGCATGTTCTCCACGTTGGCCCCTTGAAACCGAAAAATTGATTGGTCATCATCGCCCACAACAAAGATGTTCGGCTCATCCCAATAACTGATCAGCATTTCAACCAAGGTGTTCTGCGTTCCGCTGGTGTCCTGGTATTCATCCACCAATACATATTGGAACTGCTCCTGGTATTGTGCCAGGATTTGGGAATTGTTTTTGAAAACGCCAATCACCCAATTGATCATGTCGTCGAAATCGTAGCGTTTGCGGTCTTGCATCATTTTCTGGAACTTGTCAAATTCCTTGACGCCAGCCTCCAGCTTCGACATCTTTTCTATTTCTGCATTGATGCTTTCTTGTTTAAGATCGCCGGCATTGAACTGCCCTGTTTTCCGCTTGTAGATGTATTCCTCCCTGTTTGGAAGGTCGTTGAGGTATGCATTGATGGCATCCAAGATCAGTTGTGCATCCCATCCCTCCCTTTTCATGCTGCTGAACAGCTGACGGAGGTTCTTGGTTTCAAAATACACATCACTGCGGTATCGCTTAAGGGGGTGATTTTTGGGAAACTGATCGATCAATTCCCGCATCAGGGCAATCGATTCAAGGTCTGAGATGGCCTCGAGTGAGTTTTTCTCAAAGTAAGACAGGTTGTCCTGGATGACCTGGTTGCAAAAAGAATGGTAGGTATGGATATTGACCTTGTAAGCATCTGGTCCGATGATTTTGAGCAAACGTTTGCGCATGGCCACCGCACCTGCATCGGTATAGGTCATGCAAAGAATATTGTGCGGCAGGGTATCGGTTTCCATCAGGATCTTCCCGATGCGAATGGCCAGGATCTGGGTTTTACCCGTTCCTGGGCCTGCGATCACCATTACTGGCCCTTCAATCGTATCAACCGCCTCTTTTTGCGCAGGGTTGAGTTTGGTGTATTCGTTTTGGTAGGTGGTGAGGAGCATGGGGTTGAAGTGGAATTTAAATTCGACAAGTTACAACAACAAGTGCAATCTGTATGTTAATCCAATTGAAATCAATATTGAATTTTATTCAACCGCCCAGCCTTGGGCTTGTAAACTCAACATCTTTAACAATGTCAGTGTATTCTCTCAAAAAAACCCAATTCATCCCCATTTCTCTCGACGCTGCATGGGATTTCTTTTCGCACCCCAAGAATTTAGCGGTGATGACGCCTGAATACCTGAATCTTAAATTCACGAACGAGTTGTATGGCGATGAGATGTATCCTGGCCAGGTAATGACCTATAATGTGAGACCTGTATTGGGCATCCCCATGTTTTGGATGACTGAGATCACGCATGTCATGCCAAAGAAATATTTTGTGGATGAGCAGCGGTTTGGGCCTTATGCCATGTGGCACCACCAGCATCATTTTGAAGAAGTGGAAGGCGGCGTGTTGATGACCGACCTGATCCACTACAAGGCTCCCCTAGGATTTTTAGGAGACATAGCGGTGGCCCTCTTCATTAAAAAGCAACTGGAAGGAATATTCGAGTTCAGGAAGAAGAAGGTCGAAGAACTGTTTCCTAAGAAATAGTTTATCCAGGCATCCTAGAAATATACTTCTCAATCTGTTTGATCTGGTCAACGACCTGATCTGTAGTGGGCTTCTGGGCTTTCGCTTTTTTGAAGAAATCTTTGGCAGCGCGGAATTCACGCTTTTGCATCATGATCTGGCACATTTGCAGGTAAGCCAGTGCTGAGCTTTCCTTGTCAGGGATGCCCAGGCGAATGGCAGAGCGAATCAGGCTTTCACCTTCTTTCATGTTACCCCTTTGCATGGCCATCATTCCCAGTTGCAACTTATTTGCTCCTTCAGCCTCTTTCATGGGAAGACCCAGGTCGAGGCTTTTTTTCATGTGCTTTTCAGCCGAGTCAAAGTCTTGCTTGGACATGGCGATATTCCCTTTCAGGGTAAAATATACAGCACGGATGGGCTTGTAGAGCAAGTTTGGATATTTGATTCCATTGAGGATCTTTTCAGCTCCTTCAAAATCACCGCCTTCCAGGTATTCCTGGATCAGCCTCAATGGGCCGATGAAAAAATGGGTGAAAATGCAGAGAACTGCTATTATGTAGAGTGCCAATGAAGGCCAAAAACCGGAGGTTACGTTAACAAGTATGGCTAAAGCAAGAGATAGCAATCCTAGCGGCAGTCTGTACTTGATGAAAATGTTATAAAATTTCATAGAGTGCAAATATAATGAAGTTGAACTCGAATTTAGGTCTAAATAACCCAAGCGCATCATTCTGCATGCTGGTCATCGCAACGCCTGATTTGTTGAATTATTGTTCTAGGCCAATGTTTTTTCATTCAACATATATTTTTG
>CAITQQ010000248.1 GCA_903894575.1 uncultured bacterium | reverse complement strand
GAAATGGCAACCATTCATCACCGTGTATACGAAGCTGGTGGTCCTGCATTGTTGTTTGAAAATGTGAAAGGGTCCAATTTCAGGTCAGCCTCCAATATTTTTGGCACCCTGGAAAGAAGCAAATTCATTTTCAGGGACAGTTTGGCTCAAATGCAAATGTTGATCAACCTGAAGAATGATCCGGTTTCGGCATTAAAAAAACCTTTTCATCACCTGGGTGCCTTGTTTACAGCCTTCACTGCCTTGCCGCTGAAAAACCCTGTCAGCAAACCCGTTCTATACCAGGAAATTTCCATTCAGGACATCCCTCAGATCCAACACTGGCCAATGGATGGAGGTGTTTTTGTGACTTTGCCGCAGGTGTATACAGAAGACATTGATGCGCCAGGCATCATGAAATCCAATTTGGGGATGTATCGGATTCAGTTGTCCGGAAATGATTATGTCCCCAACAAGGAGATTGGTCTCCATTATCAGCTGCACCGGGGTATTGGGGTTCACCAGACTAAAGCTAATAAGAAGGGTGAACCATTGAAAGTGAGCATATTTGTTGGAGGACCACCCTCCCATACGGTTTCTGCAGTCATGCCGTTGCCAGAAGGGCTCAGTGAGATGACTTTTGCAGGAGCGCTGGGAAAAAGGAGATTCAGGTATTCTTATAAAGATGGTCATGCCGTCAGCACGGATGCTGATTTTGTAATTACTGGTGATGTAATGCCTGGTGAGAACAAACCTGAAGGCCCATTTGGAGACCATCTTGGCTACTACAGCCTCACCCACCCCTTCCCTTTGATGAGGGTGCACAAGGTCTATGCGCGTAAAAATGCCATCTGGCCCTTTACGGTGGTTGGAAGACCCCCACAGGAGGATACCAGTTTTGGGCAATTGATCCATGAAATAACGGGTTCAGCCATTCCTAAGGAAATCCCGGGCGTGAAGGAAGTACATGCAGTAGACGCAGCAGGTGTTCATCCCCTTTTGCTTGCAATAGGAAGTGAACGGTACACACCATACATGCCTGCCAAGCAGCCGGCTGAATTGCTCACCATTGCCAACCATATTTTGGGTACGGGGCAACTTAGTTTGGCTAAGTTTCTCTTCATCACTGCAGACGATCACAACAAGCTGACCACCCACAATGAAGCAATTTTCTTGCAATATATTTTGGAGCGCTTGCATACGGATAGAGATGTCCATTTTCATACGAATACCACCATGGATACCCTGGATTATTCCGGAACTGGTTTGAATACTGGTAGCAAGGTGGTTTTTGCTGCATATGGTGATCCTGTCAGAAAACTGTCACTTGAATTACCAGAAGAATTAAAAGAATGCAGTGCATTTGTTGATTGCAGAATGATCATGCCGGGAGTAGCTTCATTTGCATCCAAGCCTTATGTTGATGAGCAGACAACCCTGGAAGAAATGAAACGCATCAATGAGACACTGAAGGGAAAAACAGGTCCATCCTTTGGCGTACCTCTCTTGATTTGGTGTGATGATGCCCATTTTACCGCTCAAAGCATTAAAAATTTTCTTTGGGTGGCTTTCACCAGAACGAATCCTTCTCATGACATATATGGCATAAATGAAAGTTTTAATCACAAACATTGGGGATGTGCTGGGCCAATCATCCTTGATGCACGCATCAAACCACATCACGCCCCTCCTGTGGTTTTAGATCCGGCAATGATCAAAAAAACAGACAGATTTTTTGCCCCAGGCGGTTGCTTGGAAGGGATAATTTGACATTTTTTCTTAGCTTTGCACCCCGTTCGGGACGTAGCGCAGCCCGGTAGCGCGCTTGCATGGGGTGCAAGAGGTCGCTAGTTCGAATCTAGTCGTCCCGACAAAAAAGAGTCTTGGTTTCCAAGGCTCTTTTCTTTTTTAAAAAATCATATATCAATTGATTTTCAATTGAATCCATACTTCAATTGAAGCGAATTTTTCTAACGCTTCAAGGTCCTTGTCCAAATCTTTTCTCCATTGATCATGCCCAATAAAAGCATTGAGGTGATGGGTATCATATTGATTGTTCATGATGCCTATATTGGATAGATGTTTCCGGTGCAATTTTTTGATCTGTTCCTTCACTTTTTTTTCATCAAAAGTCTTTTCTGACAGAGATTTCCTGAATTTTCTTGACTCGACCTCCGATATATCAAAATGGATCTGTTCATGCTCGAGCAATCCCTTTTTCGGGGCATTATTTTTGATATATGATTTGCCAGGAAGCATGACGGAATGCACTTTTACCAATAGTAATTTGTTGGATTGCTGTGAAATAATTGAATCTGTGATGGTATAATAGAGTTTGGTGGTTGTTCTTCCAATTGCATTGTTCGACCCTGGGATTATATCAACATGCTGAAAATTCGTCCATTGAAGTCCCTGTTTTGTCCACAAGACCTCTTCAGCTGTTTGATGAACTTTGTCAGTTGGAACACCAACCCATGCAACAATAAGAAAAACAACCAAAGACAACAGCGTAATGTATCTTACCATACGATCTTTTAAAACATTAAAGTTAGGCATGAATAGATCTGGTAATCCAGGATTTTAGCATATAAATCCTTTTATAGCCGATATTTTATGTTTTTGGCCAATGTTTGGGTATAGCTAATATTATCAAAAGGGTTATCTTCGCTTAATTCTCATTTTATGACGATTCTCGTCCGCAAAGCCTTGGTTAAAGATATCCATTCACCTCATTACAACAAGAGGATGGACATTCTCCTCTCCGACGGAACAATCACCGAAATTGCTGAACATATCGAAGCAACTGCTGATACTGTGATAGACACTCCAGGTATTTCAGTTTCTCCTGGTTGGGTTGATTTATTTGTAAAAGGAACTGACCCTGGATTTGAATACAAAGATGATCTTGATTCCGTTTCAGCCTCTGCAGCAAAGGGAGGATTTACACAACTGTTCCTGACACCCAATACACAACCCGTTACACAGAACAAGACAGGCGTTCAGTACATAAAAAATCATCAAGCTCCACAATCCGTATCACTTCATCCAATTGGAGCAGTAACAAAAAATACTGATGGAAAGGAATTGACGGAGATGTTTGAAATGAGGCAATCTGGTGCGATCGCTTTTGGTGATGGTAGCAAAAGCATTCAATCTGCCGGTCTGCTCATCAAAGCACTTCAATATGTGAATGCTTTTGATGGCATCATCATTCAATTGCCAGACGATCATTCTGTTGCTCCACATGGACTAATGCACGAAGGCATTGTGTCCACCCAGGTAGGGCTGCCGGGAAAACCAGCCTTGGCAGAAGAAATAATGGTCGCCCGTGACATTGAACTTTTGCGGTACACCCATTCCAGGCTACATCTTACTGGGATCAGTTTGTCCACCTCAGTCGAGATGGTAAGAAAAGCAAAAAAGGAAGGACTCAACATAACCTGTTCAACTACCCCCTATCATCTCGTTTTTACCGACATGTCTTTGTTGAATGGTTATGACACCAACCTCAAAGTGAATCCACCACTGCGAACAGAAAAAGATCGCCAAGCGCTTATTGCTGCAGTAAAAGATGGAACGATTGATTGTATCACTACACACCATACTGCACAAAACAAAGATGCCAAGATTTGTGAATTTGAATATGCTGGCATAGGTATGCTTGGGTTAGAGTCTGCGTTTGGCATTCTTGGAATGGCTGGTCTTGACATAGATGATATTTTGAAATTGATCTGTTTCAATCCAAGAAAAATTTTCGCACTCGAAACAGTTATATCCGTCGGGAAAAAGGCTGATCTCACTCTATTCAATGAGCAAACAGAATGGGCCTTCAACAGCAATGACATCAAATCCAAGTCATCCAATTCCCCTTTTATCGGTACTTTGCTCAAAGGAGAAGTAATCGCAACAATTTCCAATACTCAAATCAATTCAAACAAAACACATGAAAAATAAAACATCTCACCTTCTTGCTGGTGGTATTATTGGTGCCGTATCTGTACTGATCAATGTTATTTTTATCATTTTTGATCTTACCGGTAATACAAAGGTTTCATGGATCGGATCTGTCATTAACATTGGCTTGTTGGTATATTTTATCCTCGAGTTTGGAAAACAAAACGACTATACAAAATCATTTGGTGAACTATTCAGCTATGGATTCAAGGCAACTGCTTTAACTACACTCATTCTAACTGCATTTATGGTTATATATTCTTTTGCTTTTCCTGATGCAGCAGACAAAGCCATGGAAATAGCAAGAGAGCAAATGTCTAGCCAACCCAACATGTCAGAGGAAACCATTGATGCAGCCCTTGAAATGACCAAAAAATTTTATTTCCCCATTCTGATTGGTGGAACCATTTTTGGAACCATGTTGGTTGGTGCAATTGGTTCTTTGATCGGAGCCGCCGTAACAAAGAAAAATCCTTCTCATCCATTCCAAAACCAGTAAATGAATATATCTGTCATCATACCCCTCAAGGATGAAGCTGAATCGCTCCCAGAATTGACTTCCTGGATATCCAAGGTGATGGAAGCCAATGCCTATACTTATGAGGTAATTTTGGTGGATGATGGCAGCAGGGATGAATCATGGGATGTCATCTCTTCCATTCATCAGCAAGACAATCGCTTCAAGGGAATCAAATTCAAGCGCAACTATGGCAAATCTGCTGCCTTAAATGTTGCTTTTAAAGAAGCAAAAGGAGATGTCGTCATTACCATGGATGCAGATTTGCAGGACAGCCCTGATGAAATTCCTTCCTTGTATCGAAAAGTGATGTTCGAAAACTTTGATCTTGTGAGTGGATGGAAAAAAAAGCGTTTTGACAACGTTTTGACCAAGAACTTACCATCAAAATTCTTCAATGCCGTCACCCGAAAAATGTCCGGTATTCAATTGAATGATTTCAATTGTGGGTTGAAAGCCTACAAAAATGAAGTCATCAAGAATATTGATGTATACGGTGAGATGCATCGCTACATTCCTGTACTTGCCAAATGGGCAGGCTACGGCAAGATCGGAGAAAAAGAAGTGGAACACAGGCCAAGGAAATATGGCAGCTCTAAATTTGGCTGGGAAAGGTTTATCAATGGTTTCCTGGACCTCACTACAATCATGTTCATAGGAAAGTTTGGGAAAAAGCCCATGCAATTCTTTGGTCTGCTGGGTACAGCTTCGTTCATGATTGGATTCATAATCAGTCTTTATCTCATTGTTTCAAAAATCATCAACGTTGATTTTTCGATTACCAATCGACCTGGTTTTTATATTGCACTCACCATCATGATGATTGGAACACAATTGTTCCTTGCCGGTTTTATTGGGGAACTCGTTTCAAGAAATGCATCAGACAGGAACAGCTATAATATTGACTCCACCAAGGGTATTTGATTTAAACCAGCTCTATGTCCGATACGCCAACCATTGTTTTCCTCGGACCATCATACCCCTATCGGGGTGGTATTGCTTCTTTTACCGAGCGATTGGCGCGTGAGTTTCAAACAACCGGCTTTAATTGTCTGCTGTATACATTTTCATTGCAGTATCCCTCCTTTCTCTTTCCTGGCAAAACCCAATACTCCAAAGCGTCCAGGCCTGCAGACCTGAAGATCAAAGAGGTCATCAATACCATCAATCCTTTGAATTGGCTGCGCGTTGGAAGAGAATTGAAGCGATTGGCACCAGATTTTATCATTGTAAGGTATTGGCTTCCATTTATGGCTCCTGCTTTTGGCACAATATTGAGGATTGTCAGGCAAAACAAGCATACAAAAGTGATTTGTATAGCAGACAATATCATTCCTCATGAAAAAAGAATGGGAGACAAAATACTGACTTCCTATTTTAACCTTGCTGTTGATGGATATATTGCCATGAGTGCACAGGTTCAGCAGGATATTGCCTTACTCGGAATAAACAAACCAGTTCAATTGCTCCATCATCCCCTGTTTGATCATTTTGGAGATCCTGTAGAAAGCATGAAAGCCAGAAATGAATTGGGCATTGATCATAAAGGGGGATTGCTTTTGTTTTTTGGATTTATCCGACATTACAAGGGACTCGACTTATTGTTGAAGGCAATGGCAGATCCTCGCATCAAAGAGATTGGACTAAAGCTGGTTGTTGCGGGAGAGTTTTATGAGGATCAACTTAAATACACCGATCTTATCCGGTCTTATCAACTCGAGGATCAGGTAATTTTATACAATGAATTCATCCCCGAACAAAAGATTCGTTATTTCTTTAGCGCTGCTGATGTACTGGTTCAACCATATCGTCATGCAACCCAAAGTGGAGTAACACCACTCTCCATGCATTTTGAATTGCCCATGATTGTTACTGATGCTGGTGGATTGAAAGAAATGGTGGTTGATAAGGTTACTGGGCTTGTTGTGCAAAAGGATCCTGCATCAATAGCGAATGGTATTTTAGAATATTTCCAGAAGGGAAAGGAGTTTTTCGTACCTGCACTGATAAAGCAAAAGATTGCATATTCATGGCCTGTTATGGCAGATGGAATTCTGGACTTTTGGAACAGGCTCAATAGCGAAAAGATTGCTAAATAAAAAGCAAAGTCCATTGTATCCAATCAATTTATCCGATTTTTGATCTATAAATGTTTATTGTGAACAAACGCATTGCACTGCTGGTCATTTTTTCTATGAGCCTGAACACGATCATGGCACAATCATTGATTAACAAAGAGGCAGAAAAAATGCTTGTTCAACTGCAAGACAGCCTATCCAGTTACGGGCAACAAATGGTTGTTTCGACTGATGCCGCCACAAGGTTTAGATCAGATAGTTTTTTTACCAGAATTCTGGTAAGGGCCCTGAAAACACCACATTCTTTTCAATTTTCGTTCGATTCACTGACTACCATTTCAAGACTATATTCACCAGACAGTATTTTCAGGATTTTTACTTGGCAGGTCAGCAAGGATGAAAATTTACACAGAAGACACGGTGCCATTCAAATGAAAACCAATGATGGAAGTTTAAAGTTATTTCCATTGATTGACCGAAGTTTTCTGATCAACAACCAAACGGATACGATTACCAATCATGAATGGTGGATTGGCGCTATATATTACAAGATCTTGATGCATGAATTCAACAAGAAAAAATACTATACCCTACTCGGATATGATGAAAACTCCATCAGAAGCACCAAGAAAAGAATCGAAGTCCTGCATTTTAATGATGCTGGCCAGCCCGTTTTTGGGGGCTCATTTTTCGGCTTTGCCCAGGATACGGTGAGAAAAAAAGATCAATCCAGGTTCTGGATTGAGTATAAGAAAAACGGTAACGGCAGATTGCTCTATGACGAAGATATGGGAATGATCATGTATGATCATCTGATCTCAGAGACCAATGAACCTGCTAAGAAATTCACGTATGTCCCAGATGGAGATTATGAAGCCTTCAAATGGGTGAATGGGAAATGGCAACACGTAGAGAAAGTGTTTACCTTCAAATTATTGGATGGTCAGGCGCCGGTAGAAAAACCATTGAATGAAAGTAAATTGAAACCTGTCAAAAAGGGTTAATCATCCAGTTTCAATACAGCCAGGAAGGCTTCCTGTGGTACTTCAACATTGCCTATTTGCCGCATTCTCTTCTTGCCTTCTTTTTGTTTTTCAAGCAATTTTCGTTTACGGCTGATGTCACCGCCATAACATTTGGCAGTTACATCCTTTCTCATGGCTGAAATATTTTCACGGGCAACTACCTTGGCACCAATGGCAGCTTGAATGGCTATCTGGAATTGTTGCCGGGGCAGTAACTCTTTCAATTTCTCGCAAAGTTTTCTTCCAAAATCCTGGGCACGGCTGCGATGGATCAACGCAGAGAGGGCATCCACTTTTTCACCATTCAACAATATATCCATCTTCACAATATCGCTTTCCCTGTATTCAATCGGCACATAATCGAAGGATGCATATCCCCTGGTCTGGCTTTTCAGCTTATCATAAAAATCAAATACAATCTCAGTCAGGGGCATTTCAAAAATCAACTCTACACGGGTTTGGGTAAGGTAACTTTGGTTGATCAACATGCCACGTTTGCCAAGGCAAAGTGTCATGATATTGCCGATGTATTCAGGTTTGGTGATGATTTGGGCTTTGATGAAAGGTTCATCAATATTGTTCATTTGAGTAGGATCAGGCATTTCACTGGGGTTGTTTACCTTTATAATATCCCCTTTTGTGCTGTATGCAATGAAGCTTACGTTTGGAACTGTTGTGATTACTGTTTGGTTGAATTCCCTTTCCAAACGCTCCTGGATGATTTCCATGTGAAGCAGTCCAAGAAACCCACACCTGAAACCAAAACCAAGTGCCTGTGATGTTTCAAGTTCATAGGTCAGTGATGCATCATTCAATTGCAACTTGTCCATGCATTCCCTGAGCTCCTCGAAATCTTCTGTTTGTACAGGATAGATTCCTGCAAATACCATGGGCTTAACCTCTGAGAATCCCTTGATCATGGGTGCAGGATTGATGGCATTGACAATGGTGTCACCAACCTTTACTTCCTTTGCATTTTTTATTCCTGTAATCAAGTATCCTACATCGCCACATTGCACTTTTTTCTGCTCCTGCATGGTCAGCTTCAAGATCCCTACTTCATCCGCCACATAGTCTTGGTCAGTAGAGATGAACTTGATTTTTTCACCTTTGGTAATGCTGCCATTCATGATACGGTAATAGACAATAATTCCCCTGAAAGAGTTGAAAACACTATCGAAAATGAGTGCCTGAAGCGGAGCTTCAGGATCACCTTTAGGGGAAGGAATTCTGTTTACAATTGCATCAAGTATTCCTTCAATGCCTATTCCAGTTCTACCGCTGGCCAAAAGAATATCTTCTGATTTACAACCAATCAATTCAATGATTTGATCCTTTACCTCTTCAATCATGGCTCCGTCCATATCGATCTTGTTGATCACTGGAACAATTTCAAGATTGTTTTCTACGGCCAGATATAAATTGGATATGGTTTGGGCTTGAATACCTTGCGTTGCATCTACAAGCAAGAGTGCACCCTCACAGGCAGCAAGCGCGCGGCTTACCTCATAACTGAAGTCAACATGTCCGGGTGTATCGATGAGGTTAAGTATATATTCGACACCATCAGTATGCTTGTAATTGATTTGGATGGCATGGCTTTTGATGGTAATACCTTTCTCTCTTTCAAGGTCCATGTCATCGAGGACCTGATCCATCATTTCCCTGTCACTGATGGTATTGGTGGTTTGAAGCAATCGATCCGCCAAAGTGGACTTGCCATGGTCAATATGTGCAATGATGCAGAAATTCCTGATTTTTTTCATCGAAGTGGTTCAGCGGTAAAACGATTAGTAATCCTGTTTATAAAGCTGTGCAAAGTTAGTCATTTAATTGTCCGTAACTGTTGGAATATCATAACAAGATATCATCATTCATGTTCAATGCATTTATCTGAGTTGCTAGATTACAGGCTTCTTTGACTATTTCAAAGCCTTGATGATTTGAACGAATTCACTGGCAATCAATGAAGCACCACCTACGAGACCTCCATCAACGTCAGGTTGTGAGAAAATCTCATTGGCATTTGCTCCTTTCACACTTCCGCCATAAAGGATAGAGACATTGTCTGCAACAGCATTTCCAAATTGATTCGCCAATACAGACCTGATGTGGGCATGCATTTCTTGTGCTTGTGCAGCTGTAGCTGTTTTCCCGGTTCCTATTGCCCAAATGGGTTCATAGGCGATTACAACCTTTTGAATGGCATCAGCATCAAGATGGAACAAGGATTCATTGAGTTGTACTGCCACGTAATCATTTTGAATATTCTCGTCTCGGATAGAAAGGGGTTCGCCGCAACAGAATATCGGGGTTATTTCTTTGGAAAGGCAGAGATCAACTTTTTCAGCCAGTTGTTGATTGGATTCAGCAAAGTATTCCCTGCGTTCGCTATGACCTACCAGGCAATAATGAATATTGATTGATGCCAGCATGTCAACAGAAACCTCACCTGTATATGCACCAGATGTTTTGTGATGACAGTTTTGGGCTGCAACAAACATATTGGAATTGCCAGCAACCTGTTGATCAGCACTGATCAGGTATGGGGAAGGAACTGCAAATATTGCACACTGATTATCAGACAATTGTAGGCCTGAACCAACAATTTCATTGAGAAGTTTAGTTCCTTCTTCAAGAGTATTGTTCATTTTCCAATTGGCTGCTGCAATTTGTTTTCTCATTGTTGTTTGGTTTTAAAGTAATATGTTTTGATAGATTCCAGTATTGCTGTTGTTGGCTGTTGTCCCTTCATGTTCATCCATCGCTTCACTTCTTCCAATAGCTTGTCGAGGTCATAATGATCTTTCATCCCCCATTGAAATGGAGCAATGTATTTGGGTATCAGTGCATCTGGGTTGAATACATTCGTAAATCCACCAATCACTGTGCCACTGTTGAAAGAAGTATTGATGGCAGTTTTTACATGGTCGCCCATGAGGATACCGGCTTTTTTACCGGCATGGATAAAGGATGATGTATCCATGCTCCATGCTTTCAAGTCTCCTGCAGTATTCTTCAGATTGGAGCAACTGGTTCCCGCACCCATGTTACACCATTCGCCTATATAGCTATCGCCCAGGTAACCATGATGTCCCTTGTTCGAGTAGGCTTGAAAAATGGTATTCTTAATCTCCCCTCCCACGATGCAATCATTCCCTATATTGGTTCCTGCATACAATGCCGAGCCCATTTTGACCACAGATTTTTTTCCAATGTAGAGAGGGCCTCTTAACATGGCACCTTGCATGATGAATGCATCTTCATCAATCATTACCGGACCTTCCTCTGTGTTGATAAAACAATGTTCGAATCTAGCGGTTGGGTGTACGTAAAGAGGATGAACTGGCGTTTTTGAAACCTGGTCAAGCTGAGGATCGGTGATAAATGATGTTTTCAGCAATTGAATATCGTCCAATATCAATGACGCATTGTGCTGAACTATATCCCAAGGGGTTTTCAATGCAAAAAAAGAATCGTCAACGGCTGTCTTTTTTTCAAAAAAGGTTTTGATATCCAACGAAAATTTTGGGATGAACCGGGCATCCCAAACCATGTCTGCTGATTCCTCAAGGGTAGTAAGCTCGAGGTCAATATTTTGAAACAATGCCATTGTCTTCCACTTGGCCGCAACAGTTAATATCCCAACCCTAAGATCGATAAATGGCCTTGTGAGTGTAAGCGGGAGGAAATCCTTTTGAAAATCGTTGTATTGTAAAAGGAGTTTGGGCATTGTGATGACAAAGCTACAACCTTGGAGGCAAAAGAAAAACCCTCCAAGTGGAGGGTTTTTTGAAATTACTTCTTTGCGTATTTCTTTTTGAACTTGTCGATCCTACCTGCCGTGTCTACCAGGATGTTTTGACCTGTAAAGAACGGGTGTGAGGTGTTGGAGATTTCAAGTTTAATAACAGGATATTCGTTGCCGTCTTCCCATTTGATCATTTCTTTAGACTGAGCAGCTGAACGCGTCAAAAATGATGTGCCATTACTCATGTCTTTGAAAACTACGAATCTGTAATTGTCTGGATGGATACCTTGTTTCATTGTATTGATTTTTTAGGCTGCATGGATTTGGCCATGACATTTATGAAGTTGCAAATATACTGTTTTTTTAGGTAAAAAATCAGTTTGGTCTAAACTAGCTCCTCATGTTTTCAAACTGGAGGGGTAAATCCAGGTCAGCTGTCTTGCAAACTTGCATAACAGCCTGAAGATCATCTATTTTCTTACCTGTAACCCTCAGGATATCATCCATGATCTGGGACTGAACTTTGAGTCCTGAATCTTTGATCAGTTTATTGATTTTTTTAGCATCCTCCTGCTTTAATCCGTTTTTCACGATAATGTCCTGCTTGACAGTCTTGCCACTTTGGTAGGCATCTTTGGACATATCAAAGGCATGGGGAGAAATACCCTGCTTGTTGGCACGGTTGATCAGGATTTCAACGAGTTGACGCATTTTCATGTCATCTGAAGTTTCAAGAGCAAGCTTCATGTCTTTTTTGTTGAAATCAATTTCAACCACGGAATCTTTAAAATCAAATCTGTTGGCTACCTCTTTTTTGGTAACATTCACAGCATTGTCAAGCAATTGAGGGTCTACTTTACTGAGGATATCAAATGAAGGCATAGAAGGATTATTTAGTGTTTAAGGTGAATTTCCTGCCTGAATCAACCCATAACCAGGCGCCAAACAAGAATAATATTACCGATATAAGTTCTGCCTGTGTGGGATGCATACCGAACAGATCATAAGTAGAGTTTACGCGTATCTTCTCTATGAGAAAACGTTCAATGCCGTTCAACATCAAATACAAACCAAACATCCTGCCAGGAGCAACAATTCTTTTTCGGATTGTCCAGAGCAAAATGAAAAGCAATGTGGAGGCAATGATTTCATACAAGGTGGTTGGGAAAACCGGTGGGCTGAGTTGGGCACAATAGTTTCCTGCACAATCTTTGATTGGCACGCCGACCCCATTGACGTTGTGGGGGAAATTATAGGCCCAAAACCAATTGGGTAAAATTGAAGAACCTTCAAAAGAAGCATGCGGAATATTGTCTATGCTGCCGTACTCAGCAACAAGTTGTCTTGTGTATTCAGGATATTGCAAGAGGGATTTGTCAAAATCACCAGGGGATGCCAATTCTATTGTATTGGATTCACTGACTTTGTAGGCGCTGTTGAAAATTCCCCAGTCACCATCTCCTGAAAAATGACAGCCCATTCGGCCAATGGCATAAGCAATCATCAATGCTGGTGCAGCGGCATCTATCAAATGCCTTGTGCCTATCTTTTTGCCTCTTGCGAAAAGAATGACCGTAATGGCAGCAACGATCAATCCGCCATAAAAAGTCAGGCCGCTGGGTGCCAGCAGATTGCCTATTGGATCCTGGATAAACCTGTCCCAGTTTTCAAGGTTGTCAAATACTTTTGCACCAATAAAACCAGCAATGGCAGCATATACAGTGATGTCACCGACCCTTTCATGGGGATAAACTTTCACTTTCCTCTCTTCAGGTTTTGCCAAAGCTTGCTTTTTCTTTTCATGGTATTTTAACCAGGAAAAAAGACCTCCCAGCATCAATCCTCCAACAAGGCTTCCTTTTGAGGAGAAAATATATTCCTGAGGATTTACCTGACTGTCGTTGAGGAAAACACCCAAAATTTTATACCCGACGATGAATCCGAAAACCAGGTTGAACAGCAATTCAGCCTTGCTGGCAGGCTTTCCAACAACAATTGTTTCTTCTATTGGCGAAAGCAGACCTGAAAGTTCCCTCCGTTTCAACTCTTTTGAAAGAACGATAGCAGCGACAACAAATGCGATGGCTACCAACAATCCAAAAGTATTGATGTACTGAGTGAAACCAGGAGGGTCAGAGCCTAGTGCATCCTTCAGGAAAAAATAAAGGTTGGGATACATAGAATCAGTTACAATATTCTTCGTAGGCAGCCATTAGGTTTTGCGCAATCATCTGGGCGGGCCTTCCCTCAATCTGATGTCTTTCAATCATGTGCACCAGTTTGCCATCTTTGAAAAGAGCAACGGCTGGTGAAGAAGGAGGATAAGGCAAAAGATGTTCTCTCAAACGCTGCACTGCAGCAAGATCAAAACCAGCAAAGGCTGTGGTAAGATGATCTGGGCGCTTAGCGGAATTGTGAACAGACATGAGTACACCTGGTCTTGCGCTGCCTGCTGAACAACCACATACGGAGTTGACTACCACAAGTGTTGTGCCTGGGGCAGACAAAATTTCATCTACTGATGCGGGGGTTAAGAGCTCATCAAAACCGTTCTCTGTAAGCTCCTCTTTCATTGGAATGACTATTTCTGCTGGATACATATTGTTAAGATTTTAAGCGAAGTTACACATTTGCCGGTTTTGAGTTAATTTCGTTTAAACAAAGTTTGATTTGAAAAGCATTCTTGTTTTTACATTATCGATTTTTCTTTTGGGAACTGCATTTTCCCAGGAAACCAAGCAAGACACAGTGATTGTCAAGCAGGATACACTATTGCCTGTTCCGCCAGAACCCATCAACCTTGACTCCGTGCTCAGGATCATCAACCTGAATCCTTTTTTCACCCTTCAGGTTGACTCTACGTTAATTTATGACCTACAGATCAACAAGCCTTCTGAATTCTATTTCTGGTACCTTAAAAATGCTCCTATCGGTGTCAAAATTGACAAGAATACCGGTTTGCTCTATTTTAAGGCTGAAAAATCATATTTCAAAAGCGGTAAATTAAAGTATGATGTCCCTTACAATGTTGAAGTAGGCGTGCAGAACCTGAGGGATGCAAAAGACCGCATTGAGTCAGGATTTACCATCATGTTTTACAGTACTGAGGTTGTTGTATCCAGGTTGAAACCAACCATTGGCAACACTGTATTGCTAGAAGAAGGGGATTCAGTCAGATTCAGGGTTCAATGCGAAACAGGTAGTTTCCCCGTAGAACAAATCACCATCAATTCCAATCTTCCTATCAGCAATTTTAAATCCGTCAATAAATGTGATGATGAATTTGGCTGGATGGTTCCTTATGATTTTATCAGGGAAAATGATACTGCACGTCAAAAAATTTTAGTGCTGCAATTTATCGGGACGGATAAATTCAGAAATAGTGATACCGCAACTGTCAGGGTTTTTATCAAGCCTGGCATCAACTACCCTCAGAAAAACCAAGAGCATACTCAGGTGACCAATGAAATTAAAAAATATGTCACCAACCTTAAACTGACTTTTTTTGTCATCAGCACAAACATCAAAAAAACAAAAAATACAAGAACAGGCTTTGATATTTCTGGTTCAACTACAGCCATGTTGGGAACCATCATTTCAAGCACAGGAACATCAATAAGCGCCAAAAATATGGGAAAGGTGCTGCCATCTGTAGGTCTTACCCTGGTTCCTGTAAAAGAAGCTGTATCTCCAAACAAGGTCCAGGAACAAAACACAGCATCTCAGGTGAGGGCTACCATCAAACGACTTGATTACATGATTACGGAAAACATGACCATTGGTGAAAGAGATCCGGATATTCTGGCCAAAACAAAAAAACTAAGGGATGAACTAAAACAATCCCAGTTACAATTGGTAGACCTGCCATTGGTTGAATTTGACCCTCGTTACTCTCAGGAGGATGCTGAAAAATACTTCAACAATCCCAAGGTCAATAAGAAATACAAACTCAAGGTTAACTAAAAATTGTCAACTACTGATAACCCAGAATCTTGAGCATGCTCTGTGCAGTTTGTTCCTTTGCATAGACCCAATCATGCAATTTCCCGTGCTTGTCCCTTCCTACAATGATGTGCTTTGGCGATGGGATCATGCAATGCTTGATCCCTCCATATCCACTGATTTGGTCTTGATAAGCGCCTGTATGGAAGAAGCCAAGATACAGTGGCTCTTTTGACTCATCACCTGTTATCTTGGGCAAGAACACTTCATTGATGTGCTCCTCTGAATCATAATAATCATGGCTGTCGCAAGTGAGTCCACCCAGGACTACCCTTTGGTATTCATTCTGCCATTTGTTGATGGGCAACATGAGAAACTTCTCTCCTATTCCCCAAGTATCTGGTAAAGTGGTGATAAAGGAAGAATCAATCATGTACCAGATTTCCCTGTCATTCTGAACCTTCTCAGCCAAAACTGAATATACATGGGCCATGCTTTCACCCACAGTAAAGCTACCAAATTCTGTGAAGATGTTGGGCATCGGAACCTTGGCTTTTTTACAGGCTTTTTTAATGGTGCCCACGATTTCATTGATCATGAAAGCATAATCATATTCAAAGCCCAATGAATGCTTAATCGGGAAACCTCCGCCAATGTTGATGGAATCCAATTCAGGGCATATCTTTTTTAACTGACAGTAGAGATTGATGACTTTGTTCAATTCACTCCAATAATAGATATCGTCTTTTATACCCTTGTTGAGGAATATATGGAGCATTTTCAATTGAAATTTCTCCTCATAACCTTCGATCTGGTCTACATAAAACTCCAGGATATCTTTAGCCCTGATGCCAAGACGGGAAGTGTAAAAGGGGAAATTGGGTTCTTCCTCGGCTGCAACACGGATTCCCAATTTAAATGGAACCCTGACACCTCTTTTATAGCGATCTAGCTCTTCCTTGTTGTCAAGGATGGGTATGACGTTTTTGAAGCCTGTATTGATCAGACGGGAGATACGGGATGTATATGTTTTCTGTTTAAAACCATTGCAAATGATGAAAGTATCTTTGGTAATCTTCTTCCTCTTGTACAGGTTATTGATGATTTCTATATCGTAGGCGAAAGAAGTTTCAAGGTGGATATCATGCTGCAAGGCCTCTTCAACAACAAATGAAAAATGTGAACTTTTAGTGCAATAGCAATAATGGTATTTCCCTTCGTAATTGTGTTTCTTGAAAGCCTTTTGAAACAAATCCTTGGCCTTGTTGATCTGTGATCCAATTTTTGGAAGATAGGTAAGTTTCAAAGGGGTACCATACTTGTCAATGATGGCTTTTAAATCAAGATCATTGAAATGCAGGTAACCATCCTTGGTTTCAAAGCCTTCCTGAGGAAAATAAAACGTTTGTTTGACAAGGTCTGTATAGGTATTGCTCATTTTACCGTTTCGGTCTGTTTAAGTTGTTCAATTGCAATGAGGAACAAAATTAATTTTTTTCACCATCTGAAAATAAAAAACCGGATGTTTATTTAACATCCGGCTTGCTGATTTTACCAGCATCATTTATTTTACAGAATCAACCAATTGCTTGAACGACTCAGGATTGTTCATGGCAAGATCAGCAAGTACTTTGCGATCAAGATCAATTCCTTTGACTTTAAGCTTATTGATGAACTCTGAATATTTCATTCCTTCTTCCCTGACTGCTGCATTGATACGAACAATCCAGAGGCTGCGGTAGTCTCTTTTCTTGAGTTTACGGCCTACATAGCTGTAAGTAAGACCTTTCTCGAGAACGTTTTTGGCAACGGTATAAACATTTTTCCTTTTTCCGTAGAATCCTTTCGCCTGCTTAAGAATTCTTTTTTTGCGGGCCCTGGAGGCTACCGCATTTTTTGAACGTGGCATATTGTAATGAGTTTAAATTTGAAATAATGAGAAAGGCCTTATTTCAGGCGAAGGAGTCTTTTTACGAAATCAAGATTTGCATGATGAACAACACCTTGAACACGAAGTGCACGTTTGCGCTTGTTGGTTTTCTTGGTTAGCAAGTGACCTCTTGTAGGCTTTCTGTAAGTGATCTTTCCGCTGCCGGTGATCTTAAAAGTTTTTTTGGCCCTTGAGTGGGTTTTAACTTTTGGCATGAGTTTATTTTTAAATTTACCCCTACTGGTGCCTTCGAACAGACGAAGAACTTATGGAACCTTTTGGGAATAGCTTTCAGCGTTGAACTGAAAGGAGTGCAAAATTAAATGATTTTGGGGATAAATCAGAAATTTATCCCCAAAAATCCTGTTTTATTGCTTTTTAGGCGTCCAGGTATTGTTATCACTGTTGTAATCTGGGAATACCTTGTCAGGATCAATGGTCACTTTCACGAGCTCCTCAGTTACACGGATCCTTGTTTTGAAAACACCACCATTCTGCCAAATTTCAACTGGAAGTTTAACCCTTCCCTTGTTTCCAGCAACTGTTTCATACTCAATGACAACAGGCATAGCCGCTTTTTCGAGGTTTTCCAGGGTAATAATGGCTCCATTTTTGGCATTGTTGCCCTGGTACTCCACATTGGAGATGGTCTGATCCAGTCTCCAGTTTTCAAGAAACATGGCTTTCCAGAACCATCCCAAATCCTCTCCTACACCATTTTCCATGCTTCTGAAAAAATCCCAAGGGGCTGGGTGTTTGAAAGACCAATCACGGATGTATTTTTTAAATGCTGAATCAAATCTTTTTGGGCCAACGATATGTTCTCTCAAAAGAGTAAGTGCAAAACCCGGCTTCATGTACAGTGAAAGCCCAATATTGGCTTCTTTCAATGCATCTGGTGTTTTCATGATGGCTTCAGAACGGTCGCTGTACAAGAACTTGGCCATGCTATGGGCATTCGCTTCTTTTGAAGCATACTCTCCATTGTTGAAGTCCTGAGAAGCAATATCATTGATAAAGGTGTTGAAACCTTCATCCATCCAGCCATATTTCCTTTCATTGCTTCCTACAATCATGGGAAACCATGTATGTCCAAATTCATGGTCGGTTACTCCCCAAAGTCCACCTGTTTTTGCGGTTGAACCACAGAATACGATACCAGGATATTCCATTCCTCCAATATTGCTGGCCACATTGGTGGCAATGGGATAAGGGTATTCAAACCATCTTTTGGAATAGTTTTCAATGCTTGCTTTTGTATACTCTGTACTTCTTCCCCATGCATTTTTACCATCTGAACTGCTGGGGTAAACAGATTGTGCCAAGGCTTTTTTACCGCTGGGGAGATTAATCCTTGCTGCGTCCCAGATAAAAGAGGTTGATGAAGCCCAGGCAAAATCCCTTGAATTGGTAATGGCATACTTCCAGGTAAGTTTTGCTGATGAAGGCCTGGAAGCAGGATCCTTGATTTCCTCTTTGCTCCTGATCATTACCGTTTCATCACTCTGGTGTGCTTTCTGGTATCGTTTCAATTGCTCAGCTGTCATCACCTCTGCTGGGTTGAGCAGGTCGCCGGAGGCAACAACCACATGACTGGCAGGAGCAGTAATGGATACATCAAAATTGCCGTATTCGAGGTAAAATTCGCTTGCACCCAAGTATGGGAGGGTATTCCAGCCTTGGATATCGTCAAAAACACAAATACGGGGATACCATTGTGCGATGGCATAAATGTTACCATCAGCATTTTTGAGGATCCCAGTTCTGTCTGCGCCATATTCCGGAACTGTGTAGGCATAATCTACTTTTACCATAACCTTGTCACCTCCAGCCTTCAACAATTTAGGGAGGTCAACCCTCATGCGGGTATCTGTTATTTCAGGCTCAACTGTAGTTTCTGTGGTCTTCCCTCCAACAGAAGAGATGATTTTTACTGATTTAATGGTATATCCGCCTTCGAATGGGGTTGCAGCATTTCCATACCTGCTTCTGCCGGCTACAGGAAGCTTGGCAAAGCCCCTTGAATTGGGATTGAAAAGGTTCTGGTCCAATTGAAACCAGAGGAAACCAAGGTTGTGTGGGCTATTGTTGGCGTATGTCAGCGTTACTGATCCGGTAATCTGATTGTTTTGATCATTCAATTCAGTACTGATCTTATAATCAGCCTTGTTTTGCCAATAGGCCTTGCCTGGCTCACCATTTCCAGAACGGGTAAGGCTACCATATTGTTTGTAAAAAAGAGGATTGAAAAGTTCATTGGCGTCGTACTTGGAAACAGGCTTTTCCTGTTCCTGTGCAATAGACAATCCGAATGAACACATAAATAACAAGACAGAGACTGTGCATTTTTTAAACATACCTGTGAATTGAGAATTGATTTATTTTAAACTTTCCAACAATTGTTTTGACTTGAGTTTAATTTCTTGGTCTTCTTTGGTCTTTGCAGGCAATCTCAGCTGATAATTGAGCAGTTCAATCGCTTGCAAAGATTTCCCCATTTTTTTATACGCCATCGCCAGATCATGGTTATTCACAATGAAACCAGGGTCTAATTTACGGGCTTTTTCATAAAGTGTAATGGCCTCTTCTGATGAGGCAGCAGGAAAACCCTTGTTCATGAGTTTAAGCGCAGCCCTGGCGGCCGGATTCAATGAAGCAACCTCATCATTCCACTTTGCCAATGTATACATTGCCTTTGTGTAGTTGGGATCGATGGCCAAAGATTTTTCTGCCATAGCTCTGAGTTGCATGGTTAGCCTTGTTTTATCCTTGATGGAGGCATATTCAATCATCTTGCCGATGACCATCGCTTTTGCATACATCACATCAGCCCGGTTGGAATCAATTGAAAATGCTTTTTCAGTGTATTTGTCAGCCAATGCATACATTGACTTGCTTTCCTCCTCCTTGGCGATAGATGTTCCCTCCATGCAATAGAGCTCAGCCAGGCGAACAAAAACGGGAATATTTTTTGGATCATTGACGATCATTGACTCGTATTTTCTGATGGCCTCCATGGTTTTGAACTGGCGTTCCAACAATCTTGCCTCATCAATCAAAGGGGATTGTTGTGCAAACAGATGAACAGAGGACAGTAACATTATTGTGAGAAGGCAGTTATATTTCACTAATTCTTTTTTTTAGGTGAACACCCACCTGTCCAAGGAATCCTTCAATGGGTGGATTTAATTTCATGATACTGATGTCGACTTCTGCAGCAAGTGGGAAATTTTCAGCAATGGCGACGAATATTTTTTCTGCTACAACTTCCAACAATTGCTCTGGAATGGAAAAAACGTTCTTCATCACATCATAAACAGCAGCATAATCGATGGTATCCGACAATGCTTTAACGGGGTGATTGTAATTTGTTCCAATAACAATATTGATGATGAAATCAGTGCCACAAGTGTTTTCCAATGGATGGACTCCATGAAAACCAAACAATTTGATGTCTTTTAAAATGATGTTCATGATCAATTTCCGAAAAAGAGGTAAGCTACAAAAATGGCAGTGATGATGCCCACCAAATCGGCCATCAACATGCTTGGTATAGAATAGCGTGTATTTTTTATACCCACAGATCCAAAATATACAGCGACTACATAAAAGGTGGTATCACTGCTTCCTTGAAATATAGCAGACAACCTGCCTGCAAATGAATCTGCACCATAGGTTGTCATGGTGTCCACCATCATGGCCCTGGAGCCACTCCCACTCAGTGGTTTCATCATGGCCGTTGGAAGTGCAGAAACAAACTGGGTATCCATCCCTAAATAAGAAAATACCGTTTTCATAACATCTGTGATGAATTCAAATGCCCCTGAAGTACGCAAAACACTGATGGCAACAAGCATGGCAACCAAATAAGGAATGATCTTGATGGCAATCTCAAATCCACCCTTGGCTCCTTCAATGAAGGACTCAAATACATTCACTTTTTTGTAAATCCCTCCACACAAGAATACAAGGAAAATCAATAGGATCAATCCATTGCTCAATACCGTTGAAAAGGATTCGATTTGCACCTGAGACAGGAAAATCTTGAGATAGGCGATCAACAGTCCAATGAGCAAAGAAATTCCTCCTATCCATGCCAGTATCACCGGTTGAATGAGGTTTATTTTTTGCCGGATCGATACAATGGTAAGCGCAGCCACAGTTGCTGCAAATGTGGCAATCATGCAGGGAATAAAAATATCAGTTGGATTGGCAGCAGGAGGTGTAACCGAAGCCCGCATGGCAATGATACTGATGGGAATCAAAGTAAGTCCTGAGGCATGCAGAACCAGAAACATGATTTGGGCATTGCTGGCTGTTTCCTTATCAGGGTTCAGGGTTTGAAGACTTTCCATTGCCTTTAGGCCAAAGGGAGTTGCGGCATTGTCCAGCCCCAGCAGATTGGCAGAAAAATTCATCATCATGTGCCCATAGGCAGGATGTTTGGCGGG
>CAITQQ010000247.1 GCA_903894575.1 uncultured bacterium | reverse complement strand
TATTTGGTAAAGGGGAAAAATTCAATAGGGGTTTTGCTCTGGCATTTTGGGAAGGAAGGATTTTCGCATAAGAATAGTGGTAAAGCTGCAATGCTGATTGATTGTCCATCTGCCTACACAGATGTTTCTTCTTCAGAAAAATGGGAGGCAATGGTTATGGATGCATACCAAGCAGCTGATGACCCAAGTCCTAATTTCAGGCTTGCTGAATCCAACATCAGGTTTGATGCAAGGCTTGAGAAATTGAATTGGCAGTCGCAGTCGATGGTTTCAATGCAAAAAGCGATTGAAACAGGAGATGCAGGAAGCTCCCCATGGAATAAATTGTTTCCCAGGCCAATTCCTTTTTTCAAAGACTTGGGATTGAGGGATTATGTCTCGATGAATATTGTAAATACAGGTTCGATGTTTACCCATGAGGGTAAATTGCCATACAATTGTCAGGTACATCCAATACTAAAAATACGCACAAGCACACCTGGATTGAAGATAAAGGTCTTTACCAATACCTTCCTTTTCTTGGGCGAGCCAACCATCAGAGGGGAGTATATCACAAGAGCAGGAGATCAGGAATTTGAATTTCCTGGATGGATGAGCGGGGAAAAAGTGATCTATCAGATCCCCAAAGGGATTGAGGTTGTTAAGTTGCAATATCGCGAGACTTCATTTGATGCTACAGCTGAGGGTGAATTTACTTCAGACGATGCCATGTTGGATCAGGTATGGAAAAAAGGCCAGCGTACCTTGCAATTGAGCATGCGCGACAATTATATGGATTGCCCTGATCGGGAACGGGCTGCCTGGACAGGTGATATCGTTTCACAAACTGCACAATCTTTCCATGCTTTATCGATTTCATCTCATAGCCTTTCTAAAAAGTGGTTGTCGGAAATGAGTGGTTGGGTCAAGCCCAACGGTGAATTTTCATCTCCTGTTCCAGCAGGTAATTCTGATTTGGAGATTCCAGATCAAACCCTCACAACATATGGATTACAGGGTGTATGGAACTATTATATGAACACAGGAGACACGGGAATTTTGAAAACAATATTTCCTCAAGTGGATAGGAATTTGGGGTTTTGGGAATATGACGCGAATGGATTGATCAATGTACGGGTTTCTGGAAATCGATGGATTTGGGGGGATAGGGGGAATGCGATTGACATGAAGGGGTTGTACAATATGCTTTATGCAGGAGTACTGTCTTCAATGGCTAAAATGGCCGGTAGTATTGGTAAGCCTGAAAAAGTAGATGAGTACTTGCTGAAATTCACTGCTTTGAAGACTGCCATAAGAAAGCAAATGTTGGTAGGACAAGGATTCAAGTCTGCTTTAGTTAATTTTTATGATGAAAGGGTTCAGGCATTTGCCATACTCAATGGAATTGCAGAGGAGGCTGATCATACTGGCCTTATGACAATCATCAATACCGGAGTGAATGCTAGCCCATACATGGAGCAGTTCATCATTCAGGCAATGATGAAGGCTGGATTGATGGAAGAAGGGCTTAGCAGAATTAAGAATAGATATGGCGTAATGGCGGCAGATAAAAACTGGTCTACGCTTTGGGAAGGATGGTCTATTCCGAATGATGAATTCGGTGGAACAACTCCGAATCATGCATGGAGTGGTGGTGCTGTTTATTTGTTGCCGATGTATGTTCATGGTATACTGCCAATAAGCGCAGCCTATGATAGAATACGCATCAGGCCAATGGACGGCTCTGTAAAGAACTCCGCAGTTAAGGTTCCTTCAGTTTTGGGGTTGATCAAATCAAGTTTTAGTTATGGGGAAAACAGGCTTGATGTCAACGTTGAATTGCCCAGTAAAGTTGTTGCAGTCATTGAACTGCCAAGACGTTACAGTCAGATTGTATTGAATGGAGAACTCATAGTAAAGCATGGTTCATTTACGCATGCAGGGCTAAGGTTTTCTGTATGGGACAGCGATACTTCGTTGGTTAAAATTGAACTCACAGGGGGTGCGTGGGAAGTTAACGCTACAAATGATTTGAATGCTGCTTTGCCTCTTGAGATGACTGGCAATGAAAATACTACAAAGAAATTGTGTCTGAAAACCCATCAGATGCTGAGTGTGCGGATGATGATGCTTTATTCCCTTGCAACAAAAACAGATTTTCGTGGTAAAGTCCGTTGGTATTATAATGATGTTTTGTCTGCGAATGATACACTTGGATTTATAAAACCAAATAAAACAGGCGCTTACCGTGCGGCATTAATTTTTGAGAATGGCACAATTGTATATACTGACACAGTTATATTATTTGCAGTTGAAAAACCTAAAGTGAATAATCAATTATATCTCTTTTGCAGAAATGAACAATCTCAGAAACTTGAAGCTACTGCTTCGAATGGCAACAGACTTGCTTGGTTTAATTTGAGTCTGGAATCTTTGGGTATTCAACCTCCCCAACCTTCAACATCAATTGACGGCATGACAAGCTTCCATGTTGCACAGGTGGATGGAAATGGTTGTAGCAGCGATACCGTTACCATTGCAGTTTGGGTCAGGGATAATCCCCCACCTCCACAAGTGATGCCTTTGTCATATTGTCAATATCAAAATGTCAATCCTCTTAATGCTTCCTCAGCCCCTGGTCAAGTTGTTAAATGGGTGGATACTATTACCAACCTACCTTCAAGAGATACAGCAAGGCCAGTCCCTTCTACCCAAATTCCTGGATCATTCAAATACAATTGTTTTGCACTAGATACTTCAACAGGGTGTGTTAGTTCTTCTTCAACACTTGGTGTTATTGTAAGTCCAAAACCATCAAAGCCAATGCTGGATTCGATTCTCATTTGTGAAGGTGCTGCATTGGGGAGTAAAGCAGTAAGCAATATCACCGGGCATTCATATAAATGGTATCATCAAGATCAAAAGCCCATTGCGACATCAAATAATTCTGTTGGGGTTTCGACTACAGCTCCTGGAATATTTAAGTTTTTGATGCGCAGGGTAGAGCTGTCAACCCAATGTGAGAGTGATTTATCT
>CAITQQ010000246.1 GCA_903894575.1 uncultured bacterium | reverse complement strand
CTACAGTTATGCTGCCCCAACAGGCTTTCCCGACAAGGCTTCTTTTTGGGTCAATACCGGATCCTTGTTGAACAGGATGAATTTTGGATTGGCCATCGGTGCACAGCGGATTCCGGGTGTTGCAGTGAATCTTCTTGCATTGAACAACAACCATGAACCTGAAAGTATAGAAGATGCACTAAAGACCTATAGTGCCATTTTGTTGCCCGGGAGAAATCAAACCGAAAACATCAATCGCCTGACAAGCCTTGTGCGCGATGAAGCCCTGCAATCCAGGCTGGACAAGGCATTGGCATCAACCCAATCGGCATCAACCACACAGGAAGACATGACTGGAGGGGCTGAGATGATGGGTGAGGAGATGGCGCCGAAAATGGGCAGAGGGAAGGAGAAAAAAATGCCTGCTATGGAAGCAGGTGTTTCAGGACAGGTGGCCCATGTGGTGGGCATCATCATTGGTTCACCAGAGTTTCAAAGAAAATAAATAAAACCTATGCAGAACAGAAGGGCTTTCATGAGATCGGGTGCCATGGCACTATTTGCAACTGGCTTGGGTGGTGTTCCGTCCTTTATCACAGCAACTGCAGGAGAGAAAAAAATTATTCCTCCCTATAAAAAAAACAAGACGCTGGTCTGTATTTTTCAGAGAGGCGCGATGGATGGACTGATGGCCGCGACACCCTATGCCGATCTAAACCTGAAATTGTTGCGTCCAGGTTTATACATGAGCCCTGCCCAAACCGAAGGAAAGCTTTTTGACCTGGATGGAAAATTCGGACTGCATCCTTCATTGGGCTCACTGTCCCCTTATTTTACGGAAGGCCGCATGGCGGTTGTGCATGGTGTGGGAAGTCCCAATAAAACAAGAAGCCATTTTGATGCACAGGATTATATGGAAAGCGGAACGCCCAACAGCAAAAGCACGGCCAGTGGATGGTTGAACAGGGCGGTAGGTTTGACGGGCCATGATGCCACCCCTTTCAGCGCTGTCAGCCTTACCGCAGCATTGCCCAGGGCCATGCAGGGTGATCATGATGCGCTCGCCATCACCAACCTCGAGGAGTTCATGATCCAGATGAAAGGCAATCCGCTCGCAGGCAACATGGCAGCGAATTCTTTTGAACAATTGTACGACCAGACCTCCAACCAATTGTTGAAGCAATCGGGCAAGGAAAGTTTTGAGGCCATGCAAATGCTGGACCTCAAATTGGTTAAAAATTATACACCTGTTGCCGGAGCCATCTATCCCAATTCACCCTTGGGAAAATCCATGAAACAAATTGCCATGCTGGTCAAAATGAACATCGGAATGGAGGTGGCTTTTGCTGAGTCCGGAGGATGGGATACGCATTTCAACCAGGGTACAACCAATGGATCCTTTGCCAGAAACCTGAAGGATTTTTCAGATAGCATCGCTGCATTTTGGAAAGACATGGACGGCTACCAGGATGATGTCACGGTGATGACCATGACTGAGTTTGGAAGAACGGTTCACCAGAACGGAACGGGCGGAACAGACCATGGAAGGGCAAGCTGTCTTTTTGTATTGGGCAATGATGTCCGGGGCGGAAAAGTATACCACAAGATCGGCTCTTTGGACAAGGCTTCGCTGGAAGACAACAGGGATCTTCCGGTAACAACAGACTTCCGTTCAGTATTTGGTGCGGTGGCAAAAAAGCACCTCAATGTAGTGGATACAGCCAAACTTTTTCCGGGATACGAAGGTGATATGCTTTATCTTTAAAAGCATAATTCATCAAACGGCCTAGGCTTTTTTCATGCAGTTACATTTAATCGATCTTGCAGTCATCGGCTTGTTTTTTCTAAGCATGCTGGTGATCGGTATCATGTCTTATTACCGCAGCAAAAGTGCAGAGGATTATTTTGTTGCAGGCGGTAAGCTGCCCTGGTGGCTGGCAGGAATTTCTCACCATGTTTCCGGTCATAGCGGTGCTGTATTTGTTGCCTATGCGGCAGTTGCCTTCACACATGGTTTTACGATGTACATCTGGTGGGCATTGCCTGTTGGGGTTGTAATCATCGGCGCTGCAGGAATCTTTCCGGTCTATTGGGTGCGGTTGCGCAAACAGTTGCAGATCCAGTCTCCGCTGGAATACCTCCGCATCCGGTACAACCTGCTTACCCAGCAGGTGGTGGCCTGGAATGGTGTGCTGCTCAAGGTTTTTGATGTGGGTGCAAAATGGGCTGCGATTGGCATCCTGCTCAAAGTGGTTGCAGGCATCCCGATGGAAACAGGCATCCTGGTTTCAGGTGTTGTAACCCTTGTCTATGTTACGTTTGGAGGATTATGGGGAGTGATTGTGACGGATTTTATCCAGTTCATTGTACAGGTTTTGGGTGGCATCGTGATGTTTGTGCTGGTGGTGAACAGGCTGGGTGGAACAGATTCTATCATGGGTATCTGGAAACAGCTTCCGCCACAACACCATGCTTTTTTCAATGAACCCTATTCCATCGGATTTGTGCTGGTCATGTTCTTCCTTTATTTCCTGAGTTACAATGGAGGCAGCTGGAGCCTGGCGACCCGTTATATTTCTTCGCCCACAGAAAAAGAGGCTTCTAAAGCCGCCTGGCTTTCTGGTGTGTTGTATTTGATATGGCCCCTGATTTTATTCTTCCCGATGTGGGCAGCACCCCTCCTGCTTCCTGCAGGAACCATCCCTTCAGAATCATATGGTTGGTTGATGCTTGAGGTGCTTCCAACAGGCATGATTGGCCTGGTGATTGCCTCCTTGTTTGCTGCAACCATGGGCATGACGTCTTCTGATGTCAATACAGTGGCGGCTGTCATCACAAGAGATATCCTGCCCGTCATCTCCAAAAAATTCAGCAATGACAAATATGCATTGCGCACGGCACGTGTTACCACTTTTGTTTTTACACTGGCAACGCTTGTGATTGCTTTGAATTACCAGCGTTTTGGTGGTGTACTCGGGCTGATTGTCAACTGGTTTGCTGCCCTGCTCGGGCCAACCTCTATGCCTTTGTTGTTCGGACTCTTGCCCATGTTCAAGCGTTGCGGTCCGAGAGCAGCCATTTCCTCTATAGTTGCCGGGCTGATCACTTTCATCATTACCAAGAACTTGCATTTGGGCAACCTGGCCCTGGAAGTGGGATTGCCCACCATGGTATCAGCGCTGGTATTCATTGGCGCAGGCCTGCTGACAAAGGAGGTGCCTGAAAAAGTGGAGGCACTTGTATTGGCCCTGAAAGAAAAAGGAGAATAATCAATAAATCAATTAGAAGGATGAGCGATAAAAAATTTGGATTTGGAATCATTGGTGCTGGAATGATTGCACATGTACATGCCAAGGCCATCGGCGCTATTGGCAATGCAACATTGATTGGATTGCACAGCCGGGGAGTTGAAAAAATGGAGGCTTTTGCATCGCAGCACAATTGCAAAGCATTTGATACACTGGATGAAATGCTGGCGGATCCTGCTATAGACATTGTTTGCATCTGCACCCCTTCCGGAGCACATGAAGACCCAACGCTTCAATGCATTCAGGCAGGAAAGCATTGCCTGGTAGAGAAGCCGCTAGATGTTACGCTTGAAAAATGCGATAGCATCATCGACGCATCAAGGCAGACAGGAATGAAGGTGGGCGTTATTTTCCCTTCCCGTTTTTATGACCAGGCCCTGTTGCTCAAGAAAGCAATCGACGATCAAAAATTTGGTGATATTGTTTTGGGCGATGCTTATGTAAAATGGCACCGCAGCGAGGCCTATTATAAATCGAATCCCTGG
>CAITQQ010000245.1 GCA_903894575.1 uncultured bacterium | reverse complement strand
GGAATCAACCTGATCCTGACCTCATAATTTGTAACATCGGATGATGAAGTGGAAACAGCTCCACCTGTACCGCGGCTGGTACTAGAAATCTGCGTCACCACACCTTTGAATTTTCTTTTGTTGTAGGCATCCACTTCAACCAGGGCAGTATCGCCAATGGTTACCTTGGGGATATCATTCTCCCCTACGTCTACCCTTACTTCGATCACACGCATGTCTGCAATGCGCATCATTTCAGTACCGGCCATCATGGAGTTACCCACCACGCGCTCTCCTTTTTTTACATTCAAAAGAGAAACGATTCCATTCATCGGAGCAAATACGCTGGTTCTACCAAGATCCTTGTCTGCACGCTGAAGGCTTGCCCTGGCACTTGCCACTCCAGCCTGTCCACTTTTTATCGATTGTGTGGCCGCACTATAATCTGCTTTTGCAGTAAGAAAGGCGTTCTCTGCCTGTTCAAATTCTAATTTGGAGATGACCTTTTCCTGGAACAATTGCTTTTGTCGGTTGTACTGGCGTTCTGACTGGTCCAGCCTTGCTTTGAATGAGCCCAAAGATGCACTGGCGTTTTCCACCTGCGCCATTTGTTGTGCAACACCGGCTGCAGCCTGATCACGCTGGGTAGCATAAATATCAGCATAGACCATGGCCAGGAGTTGCCCTTTGCTTACACTGTCTCCTTCTTGAACGGTGAGCTGCATGATTTCACCAGATATATCCGGGCTGATTTTCAACTCAATTTCAGGATATACTTTCCCGCTTGCGGTAACTACTTCAATGATGTCCTTGCGGGAAGCCTTTTCTACCGCTACTTTTGTTCCCTCTTCTTTTCCGATGATTCCTTTCTGCTTCAGCACCAACAATGTGATGACAACAACAGCAATTCCCGAAAGGATCCAGATCCATTTTTTGTTCATTTCTTTTTCTTTACTTGATTATAAACGAAGTCCTTGTCCCTTATAGAATTCCAGGACTTTCATTCTGAATACATATTCATACTGAGCAACCACCCTATCCACTTTTGCCCTGGTTAGGTTGTTTTGATTGTTCAGCCATTCGATGGTTTGCATGACGCCCAATTCATACCTTCTGCTGGCGAGGTCAAAAGATCGTTGTGCAGTAGCAACTGATTTTTCTCTTGCGACAAATGTTTGAAAAGCCCCGCTGGCACTGTAATAGGCAGTGTAAATATCTTGTTTCAACTGAAGTTTATCCCTTTCAATGGCAAGATCACTGCGCTTGATGTCAAGCTTTGCCCTTTTCATGTTGCCGCGGGCCTGGCCACCATTGAAAATCGGAACATTGATGGAGAGGCCAAGACCTTGTCCAAACTGGTCCTTTAGTTGTTTGCCATAGCCATTCCAATATTCGCCAAATTTGCGGTCAACAAAATTGATATCATAATTGGGTGCGTAAACCGGCACCTGCGTAGTCCCTTGTTTGATGTAGGCACCCGTGCTTTGTTCGCCCATGTATTTTACACCCGTGCTCTTTAACAGGAACTGGTTGAAATTGCTGGCCAGCTGTCCGAAGGCAGTAACTGAAGGTTTCATCTGTGCTTCAGCCACCAAAAAGCCTTTTTCAGCAGCCTTTTTCCTGAGTTCATTCAAACGGATCTGGGGCTGGGAAGAAAGGGCAGTCTGATAAACGTCTTCGGGACGGATCTCTAATAGATTGTCAACAGGAATCTTGTCTACCGGAGGGATCACCAATTCAAAAGGCTGATCAGCCGGGAGGTTGAGCAATGATTTGAGCGAGAGCTTGTCCAGCTCTGCCTGCGATTTGGCTTGCACATAGGTGGCACTGTCACGTGCAACGGTTGCTTCTAGTTCAGCAGCGTTGAGTTCAGGAAGGCTGCCGGCGTCTACCAGCTTGCGGGTATTCCTGTATTGGGCATTGGTTTGATCCAACACAATGCGGCTGATTTCAACCTGCTCATAGCTCAACAAAGCGCGCAGATAGAACTGTGCGATATTCAGCCCGATGTCATTGCTGGCCTTGTCTACCGCTGCCTTATCGGCTTCCAAACTGAGTTTATTGGCAGCCTCGGTATTTTTCCTGCTATTGAAATTGAACAACAATACATTGGATGAGATGGACATCTGCTCAAACATGGCAGACCGGCTGGTATAGACGTTGGTTGTTCTGTCGAGTGTACGGCCAAATGAAAAACCATGGGTCAGGCCATAAGAAAGACTCGGAAGCTTTTGCAAGGATGATTGCTGATACGCGATTTCAGCCTGTTCGACCTGAATGGCCGCTTGCTTTACAGCGATATTGTTCTTCATTCCATAGTCGACACAACGCCTCAGATCCCATTTGTTGTCTTGACCGAATGCTCCTGATATGGCCATGCAAAAGAAAAGACCGGCTAAAACCCTCGATATCATAAAATTGAGTTGAATCATCACTTTTCAGGAGGTTCCTGAAATTCAATGCAAAGATTCAACTAAAAGGGGGATTATCAAAATCGTTCGTCCCTGCTAACGACCGCTTACAACAGTTCAATTGCGCTAAAGGCCTGTCCGAGATCCTTTATCAGGAACTCAGGGTCTTCCAGGCCAACATAGAGCCGAACCAAGCGATGTGTAGGATTGAGCGGGTCAAACTCAGCCTGGGGGATGACTGCACATTTTGGAATGACCAGGGATTCATGCCCTCCCCAACTCACCGCCATCCTGAAGTGCTCCAGGGAATTGCAGAAATGTTCGATTTTTTCAATTTTCTGTGCTTTGATATAAAAGGATACCAATCCGCAGGCGTTTTTCATTTGCTGTTGGGCCAGTGCGTATTGCGGATAGGATGGGTCAAGCGGGAAGATGATCGACTCAATTTCCTCGACAGTTTTGAGATAGGCCAATACTTTCTGTGTTGAAGCAGTGATCCTGTCGATCCTTGCCGGAAGGGTTCGCAGGCCACGCAGAAGCAGCCAGGCATTGAAGGGTTGGATGCCGTTGCCTGCGCAGAGGTATTCGCTGTTGAATATTTTACGCATCATGGCCGCTGTGCCGCAAAGCACGCCTCCCAGTGTATCGCTATGACCGCCAATGTATTTGGTGGCTGTCTGCATTGCAATGTCGATGCCGAGCTCAATCGGCTTTTGATAGAGCGGTGTGCAATAGCTGTTGTCGATCAGGGTGATGATGCCCCGGGGTCTGGCAAAATCAGCAATGGCCCTGAGGTCCTGAATATCCAGCCACCATGAGTTAGGCGATTCGAGGTAGATCAGTGTGGTATTGTCTTGCACATGTGAAAGAAACGATGCAGTATCTGAACCATCTGCATAGGTCACCGTAACCCCAAACCTAGAGAGGATGGTGTCAAACAAGTGCGCCGTCCAGGTATAGGGATG
>CAITQQ010000244.1 GCA_903894575.1 uncultured bacterium | reverse complement strand
GAGGGGCTTTATCGCTTAAATATCAAGACCGGGGATTGGCGCAAGATGGGTAAGATGCGAGACACAATCCATACCATTGTTGCAACACTGCCATGGGGACTCTTGGTGGATCATCATGGTGTAATGGACCTCAATCAAAACCGTTATTTTGTCTTATCAAATGAAATTCGAGATAAAATTATTGCCATTATCTCCTCCAACAGGTATGTTTATCCTGCCATCGCCACTTTCGCCATTGATTCTGTGTTGTACCTGGGAAATCGATTTGATCCGTATGATTCAGTGGTCATCTCTAAGGCTGACCTCATTGATACAGGCATCCCCATCTTTACTCCCCTTCAACCTCCAGGATTGTTGGACAATGTTGAGGCAGAATCTTTTTTGTTGGTCATCCTTGGTTTTATAAGCTCCGCTCTTGGTTTAATGTTGTACAAGGCCAAAAAAGTCCAACCCACCCCAGCAGTTGAAATTTTGTCTACCCCAACCTCTTTAGATATTCCCTTGGCCGTTGCAGAACCCGACACGGAAAAACACCCCACCAGTTTCCGCTCAACCCGTATCCTCGAACTGCTTGAGGAGCGGGAGCGATCATTGCTTGAATTTCTGTTCCATCACTCAGCCGATGAAAGGCTGACATCCATCGATGAGATCAACAAAGTCATTGGCGTTCAGCACCGTTCTGTAGAAATCCAAAAACGCATGCGAAGCGACATGATGGGTTCCATTAACCAAAAGTTGCAGATCATCACCAGGGATAAAAAACCGGTGGTGGATAAGCAACGCTCAGAATTTGATAAACGCAGTTTTGAGTATTTCATCCATCCTACGCACATGGAACTCGTTGAGAAGATCATAGGCAAGAAGTGATTGGATTTTCCGTATTTCGCCACATTAAACCATAACTTCTCGTAAATTTGCTTGTTAATTTGAGATTATGATCAAAACAGGAAACATCACCGTTAGCATTTATACAGAAATGACACCCAATCCAGAGACCATGAAGTTTGTGGCCAACAAACTCCTCTATCCTGGCAAGAGTGTTGATTTTCAAGACATTGAAAAGGCCAAACCTTCACCTTTGGCGCTGGAGCTCTTTAGTTTCCCTTTTGTAAAAGGGGTGTTCATCGCCAGTAATTTTGTCACCCTGACAAAAACCACAGAAACTGATTGGGACGATGTAAAACCTTCTATCCGTCAATTTCTTAAGGACTACCTGGAAGACGGAAAAGTGATTGTCAATGAAGATGAACTGCCTGCCGCACAATCAACCGACGGCAATATTGTGCTATCAGAAGATGGGGATGTTGTAAAACGCATCAAGGAATTGCTGGAAAACTATGTTAAGCCTGCAGTGGAAATGGACGTCGGTGCCATCCAGTTCAAGAAATTTGAAGATGGTATTGTAACCCTTATGCTCCAAGGTTCTTGCAGCGGTTGCCCATCCTCCATGATCACACTGAAATCCGGAATCGAGGGAATGATGAAACGCATGATTCCTGAAGTGGTGGAAGTGGTTGCAGAAGCAGAATAAATGGATTTCCTGGAACTAACCGCCATTTTCTCTGGCATCATTTCCGTTTGGTTTTCAAGAAAAGAAAGCATTTGGGTTTATCCAACTGGTCTGGTTGGCACCATCCTCTACGTTTACCTCAGTTTCAAAGGCGATCTTTTTGGAGAGGCTACAGTCAACCTCTACTATACCATCATGAGTGTATATGGGTGGTACAATTGGATGAGACGCAACAATGATGCGCAGCTTGTTGTGCAGATTCAATTCGCCACGGGCAGAGAGTGGAAGCAACACCTGGCCTTCTTTGTTTCCATTTATCTTGTGATCTTCTTTTTCCTTTCTTACATACAAACAGCCTTTGCTCCAGGTGCTATTCCCTGGGCAGATGCACTGGCATCGGCTTCGGCTTTTACGGGCATGTGGCTCATGACAAAGAAAAAAGTGGAAAGCTGGATCTGGTGGATCATCACCAACATTTGTTCCATCCCCCTCTATTATTCAAAAGGCTATACCTTCACAGCCGTTTATTATGCCATCCTGTTGGTGCTGGCCATCATGGGGTTGCAGGAGTGGCGAAAAAAAGCAAATGAACATTCAAGATCCTAAGCAGATCATCAAAATTGTAGTCATCGGCCCTGAATCAACAGGGAAGAGCACCTTATGTGCATCACTGGCAGAGCATTGCTCTGCCATCTGGTGCAAGGAATACGCCAGGGAATACCTGTTGGAGCATGGTACTGATTATACCTATGAAGACCTGCTCACCATTGCGGAAGGTCAGCTGAACCTGGAAGATCAAGCCACAGAAGAAGCCATTGCATTGCACAAACAAACTGGAGCCCAGGGCCTGCCGATACTGTTCATTGATACGGACATGCAGGTCATGAAAGTATGGTGTGAATTTGTATTTGGCAACTGCCACCCTTTCATCCTCAACAAAATTGTGCAGAGAAAATATGATGGATATCTGCTCTGCAAGCCAGACCTGCCTTGGGTCAAGGATGAATTGAGGGAATATCCTGATCTTGAAACCCGTGACAAGTTATACCATCATTATAAGGATATCCTGATCAATCAATCCCTTCCTTGGAATGAAGTTGCGGGTCAGGATCCTGCAAGAACGCAGTCTGCCATTGAATGGGTAAAAAGTTTATTGAAGTAAGCCATGACATCACCTGCCACCAATCCCCGATCAAACCAACAACTTCGTTGGATATTTTATGCGCTTTGGCTGATGGTTTCATTGGTTCAGGCAGCTGGAACGGAGTTGTTTGATGATGAAGCCTATTATTGGGTCTATTCAAGGTTCCTTGACTGGGGCTATTTTGATCATCCCCCCATGATTGCAGTCTTGATCAAGATGGGTACTGCTATTTTTCCAGGCGAACTGGGCCTCCGCTTCTTTATTGTGCTCATGGGTACGGCAACCATCGGGTTGATGGATTACCTGACGAAGCCCAAAGACATCAGGCTTTTTTTCGCCATCGTCCTGAACATGGCAGTTTTGCAGATTGGGGGCATTCTTGCCGTGCCAGATATTCCGTTGCTTTTTTTTACTGCATTGTTTTTCATTTGCTACCAACGCTTTGATGAGAAGAATGATTTTATCAGTGCAATTGCTCTTGCAATTGTCATTGCCTTGTTGCTCTACAGCAAGTACCATGGCATCCTGATCATTTTCTTTACCATCCTTTCCAAGCCCATCATCCTCACCCGTTGGAAAAGCTTTTTGGTCATCTTGGTCTCTGTCGGGCTCTTTATGCCCCATGTCATCTGGCAAGTCCTTCACGGTCTTCCCTCTTTGAATTACCATCTTTTTGAACGGTTGTCGCCTCCATACAAGTTTTCGTTTACTGCGGATTATGTCTTGGGCCAACTGCTGATTGCCGGACCATTGGTGGGATGGCTGATCATTTGGGCTGCACTAAAAAACAAGGCGGCCAATGCAACCGAGAAAGCCATGTATTGGTCGCTGGTCGGCACCTATGCACTGTTTTTCATTTCCTCTTTCAGGAGCAGAACGGAGGCCAATTGGACCATTCCATTGATAGCGCCATTGGTTGTATTGTCGTACAGGTACCTCAGTGAAAACAAAGAAAAGACAGGTTGGATCTATCGCTTGCTTCCTTATTCCATAGCAATAGTCTTGCTTGTTCGCATATACATGATCCTGGATATCCAAGCCTTGAAATTCATGCCCAAGGATGAATTTCACAAAAACAAGGAATGGGCTGCTATCATTAAGAAAAAGGCCAATGGCTTGCCTGTGGTGTTCACCAACTCTTACCAGCGGGCATCTAAGTATTGGTTTTATACGGGTGATACTTCCTTCTCCCTCAATACCTACCGTTACCGCAGGAGCAACTATAATTTTTGGCCGATCGAAGAACAGCTGCAAGGACGGAGGCTGATGCTATTCGGATCGATGGGTACCGCAGCCATGAAGGATTCCGTGCAAACCCCGCGAATGCAGTTGGCTACTGAAACAACAGATGGGTTTAATTCTTTTGGAGCAGTTGATTTGGTTGGTGGAAAATTGCAGATGGATGATCAGGGATTTGTCCAAGTACACTTGAAACGGAGCTATGGTAACAGAAAAATTTTTGAAAGGGCAATGGCAGTGCATCCTGAAATCATCCTGATCATTTACCGGTCCGGAAAACAAGATCCCATTCTCTTTCCAACCGGTCGCGTGATTGGTCACGATAGCGAATACGAACTCAATTTCAAGTTACAATTACCGCCATTGGAAGAGAAAAAATATGCGATTCGATGGGGGCTGAAAGGAAGTTTTTCAGAACCGACCATCAACAGCAGAACTTACAGCCTGATTCGTTCCGTCAGCGAATAAAGTCCATTCAACAACAAACTCAGCGAATGATTTTCAAGATATCCGGATCTCCATCCAGGTTGTTCATTTGGCGCAATACCCAGGGGTACTTTCTTGAAACATAGGTGGATACTGGCTTTACGGTGTACCGCACAGGATTCGGCAATGAAGCAGCAATCATGGCAGCTTCAGTCCTGGTCAGTTTAGAGGCAGGTTTTTTGTAGTACTTTCTGGCAGCCGCTTCAATTCCAAAAACACCTTTGCCCATCTCTGCCTCATTCAAATACACTTCCAGGATTCTTTTTTTGTTCCAAACAAGTTCGATCATGAAAGTAAAATAAACCTCCAGTCCTTTTCTGAACCAACTGCGTCCCTGCCAGAGAAATACATTTTTGGCCACCTGCTGACTGATCGTTGAGGCCCCCCTGATTTTTTTCCCTTTTTTCTTTTTATTGAAGGCCAGTGCTTTTTTAATGCCTTTGAGATCAAACCCATTGTGGTCTGGAAACAGCTGGTCTTCTGAAGCAATCACCGCCAGTTTCGAAGCCATTGACATTTGGTCCAGGGAGATATGTGTTCTTTTGAAACCATTGCCTTCAATGATGCTGGTGATTTGTGTAATGGTGATGGGAGGATCAACAAATCTAATCAATACAATATATGAGAGATGAGAGATGAGCAGGAAGATGAATATCTTTTTGAGGATGCGCAGCACGGTATTTTATTTGGTGACAGGAATGTATTGAAGATAATATTTGTTGCCCAGTCTTACGGTTCTCTTGTGGACCTTGTTCAGCACCAACCCTGTCAGCGCAACCCCGCCAGAGATTAACATCGTGGAGGGAATGATGGGTTGTTTCAGGTAAAGGGCATTCACGCTGTGCAGGATGGCATAGGCGGATCCTCCCATCATGAAAATCAATCCATTCTTGATGAAACTGAATTTTTCGCGGGGTTTAAAAATCTCTCGTATTTCCTTGATATGGTATTTGGATAAACCTACGGAGACCGTATCCCAAAAGGAAGTTCCCCACATGGTATATGCAGCACGCTCATCATAAATATTGATGAACAGGCTGTCTTTTTTAATCATGCGAATCTGTCCATTCACTTCTGTACCTGCAATGGTCACAAAATGTATTTGTGTTCCGGAAAGGTAGGTCTTGAGTGTTCTTTCTGGACCTTTTTTCAACACCACCATGTCTGAGCCCTGTGCAAGGACATCACTACACTGAACAAATACAATGCATAAAAAAAAGAATAAGCCTCGTTTGATTGATGTCATGTCATTTGTTTAAAAACCGGATTCCATAAACGATGCCCAGTCCAAAAATGATGAGGATGGTTCCTGATATCTTGTTGATGATATTGATGTTGTGGGGAGTAAGACTGTGTCGAACCTTCGCAGCAAGCATCACCTTGAGCACATCTGCAACAATATTCACCAACAAACAGACCCCAAAAAGAATGAACCGTTCGAAAGGAGTATGTGTCACTGCAAATGCGGTCGCATTGATCAGCCAAAAAAGCATCACACTCGGATTGAGGGTATTGATAAAAAAACCAGACATGAATGCTTTGGTAATTGCTTTTTTTCCAAACTCAACCTGGATCAGGCTTTTGTCCTCTCCAAAATAAACTTTCTTGAAAAAAACATAATAAATCCCAAGGCATACAACAAAAACAGCACCCACATACCCGATGGTATTTTTGAATGCAAGGGCTTCCATGACCAGTGAAGAAAACATGTTGCTGATCACAACCAGCAGGAGATCACTCAACCATACGCCTGCCACAAAGCTGAATCCGCCTTTGTGTCCGTTGTTGATGCTTTGTTTCAGGATGGTAAAAATCACAGGCCCCACTGAAACGGCCAGAATGAGCCCCAGTCCAATTCCTTTGATGATTGATTCGAGCATGGTGGGAAAACAATGTGATTTTAATGATTCAAAAGATTGAAATTACTGAACATTCAGGACAGCAATTGCTTTGAGGGTTTATCTTTTGGCAAGGAATTCCTGCCACTCTTCCATTGCTTTCCCTTTTAGCACCCTTGGAAATTTGTGCTGGCCACCCATCTTTCCTTTGCTTTCCATGAAAGCCATGAAGACGTTTTCCGGTAATACTTCCACCACAACATCCTTGAGTGCACTTTTTCTTTCTACTGCATAATCGTCATTCAACTCTTTCAAGGTTTCATCAATGATGTTTCTCAGATCCGTCAAATCAACTGCATCATCTGTGCCAATATACCAATGGTGTCCAAAGAAGCCATTCATGGGAACCCCGGTAACAGTAAATTCTGTGATGGAGGCATTCAATTTTTCACTGGCCACCTGAACGGCCCGGTTCATGTTGTCTACACTGAGGTGCTCACCCACCAGGCTGAGAAAATGTTTTGTTCTTCCGGTGATGATGATTTCAGATCTTTCTTTGTTCACAAACTTGATCGTGTCTCCAATCAGGTATCTCCATGCACCTGCAGCAGTGCTGATCAGGATGGCATAATCAATTTGTTCTTCAACATCCTCAATCAGGATGCTCTTGGAGGCATCGGTGATATTTCCGTCTGTGTCAAAATGTTCTTCATCAAAAGGAATGAATTCAAAAAAGATATGTTCATTCAACACCAGTTTCATCCCGTCCGGATCCTGCCGGTCCTGGTATGCGATGAATCCTTCCGATGCCAGGTAGGTTTCTATGTATGAAATAGGTTTTCCCAGCAAGCGTTCAAACCCTTTTTTATAGGGCTCAAAAGCTACTCCACCGTGACAAAACAAGGTGAGGTTTGGCCAAATTTCATGGATGTCTTTCAATTTGTACCGCTCAATGATCATTTCCATGCACATTTGGATCCACGCGGGCACCCCCACAACAAATCCAATGTCCCAATTGGGGGCTTCTTCCACAATGGCTTCCAGTTTGCTGTTCCAGTCCCTGGTTTTGGCAATTTTTTTTCCAGGCCTGTAAAAAGGGGAAAACCAGAGAGGAGCTTTTTTGGCGGTGATGCCACTGAGGTCTCCTGCAAAATAGCCTGGTCCTTTCTGCAGATCGGTGCTGCCACCCAGCATCAGGTATCCCTTTCCTACAGATTTCCAGGAGATATTATCGTAATTTCTCAATGACAGGAGCTGCTTGATCATGGAGATCCGGTTGCCCTTCATCAGCTCTTTTGTAATGGGAATGTATTTGCTGGCTGCCTCTGATGTACCTGAACTGAGTGCAAAATATTTTATTTTTCCAGGCCAGCATACATCTGGAACTCCCTTCAAGGTCTGGTTCCACCATTCACTGTAGAGTGTACTGTAGTCAAAAGCAGGAACCAGCCTTCGAAAATCATCCTGGGGCGTTTTGCTCTTGAGGATCTCACCAAAACCGTAATGTTCACCGAATTGTGTTTGCCTTGCTTTTTTCAAAAGGGATTTCAGCACCCGGTTTTGTTGTCTTCCGGGCGAATTGGTGGGAAGCCTCAGGGCATTGGCAATCGATTTAGGCAGTCTTAAGTCTATTAATGCCATTGGGTGCAAGTTAAGCATTTGTTTTTTTTGGCTATTCTTTTGTATTTTTAGTAACTAAATTCAGTTTATGAACAGACGTGATGCACTAGAAAGGGTAGCCCTCATCCTGGGTGGTACAGTCATTGGTGGAGCTGCATTTTTACAGGGGTGCAAAAACCCATCGGAAAAAGCAGCAGGTTTCTCTTTGACCCAAGACCAGATTGCCTTTCTGGATGAGGTTGCGGAAACCATCATTCCCACAACCAGTACCCCAGGCGCAAAAGCTGCATTGGTAGGGGCTTTCATGAACACCATGGTTACGGATTGTTACAAGGAAAAAGACCAGAAAGTTTTTGCAGGCGGCATCACTGAAATTGACAATGCAGCAAACCATATGTATGGCAAAGGCTTTATGAGCATAACCCCGGCGCAAAGAACATCATTGCTCAACCAGGTAAACAAGGAGTTGAAAGCATACAACGACAGCAAAAAAGAAGATGATCCCAACCATTATTTTGGCATGATGAAACAGCTTACCCTCCTTGGGTATTTCAGTTCCGAAATAGGCGCCACGCAGGCACTGCGGTATGTTGCCATTCCCGGTAAGTATGAAGGCTGTGTCCCTTACAAGAAAGGTGACAAGGCTTGGGCATAATACAGTTCACAGATGAAGTTTTTCCTGGTCCTTTTTTTTATTCCAATGTTTGCTTTCTCTCAATCAAAAAATGAGAAAGCTATTTTATCCATACTCAGCAATCAAACCGCCGCATGGAACCAGGGCGATTTTGATCAGTTCATGGTTGGTTATCTGCATACTGATTCACTCATGTTCATCGGAAAATCAGGCATCACCTATGGCTATGCAGCCACACTGAACAATTACAAGAAAAGTTATGCGGGAGCGGATAAAATGGGAAAACTCAGTTTTGATATCCTTCACCTCAAGAAATTGGGCCGAAAACACTACCTCGTAGTGGGCAAATGGTCGCTTAAGCGGACCGCCGGTGATGTCGGTGGATATTATACGCTTACCTTTGAGAAACAAAACAAGGGTTGGGTCATTATTGCAGACCACAGCAGCTAAAAGCAACCTTTCTTTCTTTTTCACGTCTAATTGAAAATCATTTTTATGTTTCTTATCATTCTCGGTATTGTCCTGTTCATTATCGGCACTTCTGCCATGCGTTCTGAAACCAAGATCACTCCATTTGCCGGCCGGATAAAAGGCTTGGGTATTGTTGTGGTATTGCTTGGTGCACTCAGCGCAAGCGTCCGTCAGGTGGATGCAGGATTTGTTGGCGTTAAAACGCTCTTTGGAAAGGTGCAGATGGAAACCATGGGAAGTGGTTTGAGTGTCATCAATCCTATGATGGACGTCACCAACATTGACACACGCACACAGAACTATACCATGAGTGGTATCCACGATGAAGGTGCTAAGGCCGGAGATGATGCCATTAAAGTACTGACTGCAGATGGTCTTGAAGTCACCATCGATCTTTCTGTACTGTACCGTGTCAATCCAAGTGAAGCGCCAAAGTTGCTCAGCGAGATTGGCGTCAATTTTGAAGACAAGATTGTCCGTCCCATCACCCGTACGAGGATCAGGGACAATTCAGTGTATTATGATGCTGTTGCGCTGTACTCAACCAAAAGAGATGAATTCCAATCAAGGATTTTCAAGACCATTGAGATTGATTTCAAGCAACGTGGTTTGATCCTTGAGAACCTTTTGGTAAGGAACATTACCCTCCCCGCATCTGTAAAATCAACCATTGAGCAGAAAATCAATGCAGAACAGGAGGCCCAGAAAATGCAGTTTGTACTCCAAAAGGAAAAGCAGGAAGCGGAACGGAAAAGGGTTGAGGCACAGGGTATTTCTGATTATCAACGCATCATCAATGAGAGTCTGAGCGACAGACAGCTACAATATGAGCAGATTCAGGCGATGAAAGAGCTTGCCAAGTCTCCCAATGCAAAGGTCATTGTGATGCCTTCCAAGGGTGGGACTCCTTTGATCCTTGACGCAAAATAGTTGATTAAAAATGTATTGCCGGAATTGGAAGGACTATCCTGAACCAATTCCGGCAATTTTTGTTTTTAGGCCATGGATCCAGTAGTAAGCGCTTTCATGCAACGCATTGTTTGGTCTTTGACCTCTGCCCTGGTTTGGCTGATGATCAATGCTGTTGCAGGATTGAAATTTGAACTAGCGTTTTTTGACGGCAATCACAAAGCTGGAACCATTTTGTTCTATTGCTGGTTGGTTGGAAGTATTTTCATTCTCTTCCGATTGTTCAAACGTTGGTGGAAGGAACACCTTTAGCCTTATTTGATAACTCTTCTGATGATTTCAGGGTCTTCATCTTTGTTGACCTTCAGCCAGTAGTTGCCTGGAGCAAGGTTGGAAGAGGGTATGATAAAAAGGTCTGTGCCGCTGAAATTGCCAAACCTTTGTCTCCAAACCAATTGTCCTGTGGTATTGTACAGCGACAAGTGCAGCACGCCCTCTGTCAAGTTTTTCAGCAATACACTGAACTCATCCTGTACAGGGTTGGGAAATACCACAACATTCCCTGAGCCAGGGAAAATTTCAGCTTTGGTAACAGTATTGTTGGCAGAAACGATTTTGAATTTGGGATCGATGAATACAGAGTCGGGCACAAAACCAATCTTGAAAAAATCAACCTGCCCATTCTTGGTATGGTTCAGCACAACAGTGGTATCATTGAAAGCAGATTTGAACCTGATAGGAACAGGCATCTCAAAAAACTTAACAGATGTATCGGATGTTGTTTGGCTCAGTGTGGTTTGAATCCATGCCCCTCCTCCAGTTGCCCACTGGAGTTTATAGCTGGGGAAACCCTGTCCATATACCCAATCATTGAAAAACTCTGTAAGATCTGTTCCGGCAACCTTCTCAAAATGTTTTTTAAGGTCTGTGGTTTTTGCATAACCATAGGCCAGTGCAGGATCGTTGAGGTAATTTTTGGTTGCACTAAAAAAAGCAGCATCCCCCAGTTTCCAGCGCAGCATTTGCAAGACCCATCCTCCCTTGTTGTAAGTAAGCCTTGAATCAAAAATCCTGGATACGCTGGTCGTATCATCAACATACACCGATCCGTTGGGCCTTGAAGCGATGAAATTGATTTGGCTCCTATAGGTATTGAGCAGGGTTGCTTCAGGATAATGCTTTTCAATGTTGAGGTTGGTACAAAATATAGCATAGCCCTCATTCAACCAAATGTCTTTCCATGATCCACAGGTGATCTTGTCTCCAAACCATTGATGAGCCGCTTCATGTACAATCAATGTTTCGGACATGTTCTGCATGAATGAATTGGTCTGGTGCTCCATGCCTCCGCCAAAACCGAATTGGGTATGGCCGTATCTTTCCTTGATAAAGGGATAAGGGGTGAAGGTATTGTTAAGCAGCTGCAATGTTCGCTTTGTAATGGTTGCAGCATTCAGAAATTCGCTTGCTTTTTCTGGGTATGCATGCTCCATGATAGGCATGGTTGTAGTGCCCAATGTTACCTGATCCTGAATGACCTGATAGTTGGTGGCCGCAAATGCAACAAGATAAGTGGCAATGGGATACCTGTGTTTCCATCGGGTTGTCCTGAATCCACCGGCAACTAGATCCGATTGCAGCATGCCATTGGTGGAAGAAGTATATTTATCGGGTGTTGTGATGGCAATGTCCATTGAATCAGCCTTGTCATTCAGCCCGTTTTTGCAAGGCCACCAATCCCTCCCACCATAGGGCTCACTGAGTGTCCACAGTACAGGAACCCCTGCATGTGCACTCGTCGTGAATGAGCTGATGGGCGTTGTAACCGGGGGTATACCACGGTAAAATATTTCAACGGCATCTTTGTTCCCTTTGTCAAGAAAAACACCGAGGTTGACGATGACAGAATTGTCAAATGGCCTGTAATGGCTGATTTTACCATTCCTGAACCGAATACTATCCACCTTTAGTTCATCTGCCAGATCAAATGTGATGATGTTGGTCCGTTCCGTGATCGTGAATCCAGTTTTGACACTGCCCTGTATATAGCGTACGCCGGGGTCCACATTCCATTTGCAATCGAGGTAGTTGATGTCAAAATTGGTGGAGGCTTTTGAAAAATTTCCTGTAGCCATCAATGAAGCTTGTTTCAATCCGGCTGCCTTTGCTTCCATCGCCGCTATTTCCTGATTTTCCATGAATGCATTTTTTACCTGGCTGAAACCAGTAATGGAGCCAAAGAGGAAAAATATTTTCAGAGTGAGTTTGAATGGCATGAAATGTGTGTTGAAACAAGGCCAGGCCCTATTTATTATTGAACTGCTTTGCAAATCTACATAACGAACGAGACTTTCATTTATTTTTACAGCCATGCCCAGGCATAACAAAAACGATATTTTTAACTTTTTGTCCAAATGCACCTTTAGGAAGTCCTGGAACGCCCTAAAAGTCCTGGGTTCCTACCATTTGAGCAAGGCCATCGGCCGACCTTTCATGATGGGATTACCACTTTCTATCTCCGTTGAGCCTACCACTGCTTGTAACCTGGGTTGCCCCGAGTGCCCCAGCGGCCTCAAATCTTTCACAAGACCAACGGGTACCATCAAGATGGATTTTTTCAGGCAGACCATCGATGCCATGCACAAGGAACTTTTTTACTTGAGTTTCTATTTTCAGGGAGAACCTTTTCTCCACAAGGGTTTCCTGGACATGGTGCGCTACGCTTCTTCCAAAAATATTTACACGGCAACTTCCACCAATGCACATTTTCTCAATGACGAAAATGCCAGGAAGACCATTGAAAGTGGCCTGGACAGATTGATCATTTCACTGGATGGCACAACCCAGGAAACCTATGAGCAATACAGGCGAAATGGCCAGATGGAAAAGGTGCTCGAGGGTGCCAGGAACATCATCAAATGGCGGAAAGCCCTGAACAGCAAAACACCCATGGTGGTTTTTCAGTTTTTGGTGGTCAGGCCAAACGAACACCAGGTAGAAGAGGTAAGGCAGTTGACCAGGGAAATGGGTCTGGACGATGTATGGTTCAAGACTGCCCAGATCTATGACTATCAAAACGATCCCAACCAGCTGATTCCATCCATCGACCAGTTCAGCCGATACAGAAAGGATGCTGATGGCCAGACCGTTCCGAAAAACAAAATGCCCAACCATTGTTGGAAGATGTGGCACAGCAACGTGATCACCTGGGATGGAAAAGTGGTGCCTTGTTGCTTTGATAAAGATGCCCAGCACATCATTGGCGAAATGAGTACAAGTGGGATGAAAGAAATATGGGAAAGTAAAAACTACAATGAGTTCAGGGCAAAATTGATGCAAAGCAGAAAAAACATTGATATTTGTTCCAATTGCAGCGAAGGACTGAAAGTCTGGAGTTGAAACAACAAATAAAATTCATGACCCAGTTCAACAATAGGATCAGGCAGGTTGTACTTCTTTTGGTGATTGCCTTTCTGGCTTTTTTGATCATCCGAGAGCTGTATGTATTTCTTCCTGGATTGATGGGAGCACTTACTTTCTATATCTTGGGCAGGGAGCGTTATTTCAGGTTGACTGAACAAAGGGGCTGGAAGCCCGGCCTGACAGCCCTCTTGATCATCATTGTTTTTCTTATCCTGATTGCTGCACCACTTTATTATGCAGTATTGTTGGTCACACCGAAAATTAGTTCCCTCTTCCTTCATGCCGATGAGTTGCTGGTGGGCGTGCAGGCGCTTTCAGACAAGATCAAGTCCATCACTGGTGAAGAAATCTTGTCCCCCAAAAATCTTGCCGCCTTTCAATCCAACCTGGCCAATTACATTCCGACCTTCCTGAACAGTTCTGCCATGATTCTCAGCAACATGCTGGTCATGTTGTTTGTCATGTATTTCATGTTCACCGGAGCCCGGACCATGGAGGATTCCATCAGGAAATTCATCCCCCTTCATTTGGAAAGTGTGATTGCACTGGCACATGAAACCAAGCACATGGTCAAGGCAAATGCCATTGGCATTCCGCTCATCTCCTTGATCCAAGGTATTTTTGCCTGGGCGGGCTACCTCATGTTTGGCATGGAAGATGCCTTGATGTGGGGCTTTCTTACAGGAGTCTTTGCTTTTTTTCCGATTGTTGGCACCATGATGATCTGGGTCCCATTGGTTATATACCTTTACTCCAAAGGATTGGGTGGTCAGGCCACGGGTTTGCTGGTCTACAGCCTTGTCATCACCGGAAATGTGGATTATTTGGCCAGGGTGACCCTGATGAAAAAAATTGGAAATGTACACCCCTTGATCACTGTATTTGGTGTTATTGTTGGGCTTCAGCTGTTTGGATTCATGGGGTTTATTTTCGGTCCGCTTATTTTCAGCTATGCCATCATCCTGGTGAAGATCTATTCCCATGAGTTTGTTGATCAAACCAAAAATCCAATTTGACCTAATTTAATACCATGGGATTAGAAAAAGACATCAACCAACAGCACTTCACCAGCGAAAACCAAAAACTCATCATCAACCTGGTTTTCACCAACAACTGGCTTACAGAGAAAATCAGGGATTTTCTTTCCGCTGAAGACATCACCTTGCAGCAATTCAACATCCTCAGGATCCTGCGTGGCAGCCATCCACAACCACTTTCCACATTGACCATCCGCGAGCGCATGCTGGACAAAATGAGTGACACCAGCAGGATAGTAGACAGGCTTTTGCTGAAAGGCTTGGTGAGCAAAAAAACCTGTCCCTCCGACAAAAGGCTGGTAGACATCAGCATCACGGAGCAAGGAAAAAAAGTATTGGCAAAAATTGATCGGAACGAAAAACAGATAACAGCCATCATGGCCAATCTTGATCAGCAGGAAATGAAATCATTGAATGGTCTGTTGGATAAAATGAGAGGATCATTTCCCCTCTAACTTGTTTACATAGTCCAGTGATCCCAGCCTGAAACGCATTGGAACGCCCGTTTTCTTTTCCAGTTTCCATTCCTGCTTGCAAACAAATCCTTGTTGTTGATTGGCATGGTTGGGCTTGACGGGGGCATTGCTTTTTTTGACAGGCATGGTCAACTGTCCGGACATGAAAAAAAACGGCTTTTTGACCAGGCTGCTGTCCTGTCCAAAACAGGTTTGACCTGTTAAAAGAAATATGAGGATGACCAGTGTTCTCAATGGAGCGTTTTGTTTCGTAAATTTACAGCTCAATTCCCATTCAACCAGGGAAGTTTTAGCAATGGCATTGTACCAGGGACTCCAACAAAAACTGCAACAAAAACTATCTCCACAGCAAATCCAGCTGATGAAGCTTTTGCAGGTGCCTACAGCCTTGTTGGAAGAGCGGCTCAAGGAAGAAATTGAAGAAAATCCCGCCTTGGAAATTGGGGAAGAAAAGGCAGCAGCGCCTGAGGATGAGGTTTCTGATGAGCTGGACCTAGATTTGCCCGAAGGGGAGGATGAACCCATGGATGACATGGATGATCCTGTTCAGTATGAGGATTATGGGGATGATGATGACATTGCGGAATACAAGCTCAAGGATGATCATGTGCCCGAGCTGGAAGGCAGTGGTTCGATTCCTCATCCCGTTTCTTCCGGTTTGCACGAAATGCTTGCTGAACAACTGGGACTTCTGAACCTTGATGCATTGGAAGAAAAAATTGCCGAACAATTGATTGGCAGCATTGATGATGACGGATACCTGCGCAGAGACACGAATGCTGTTGTGGATGATCTTGCTTTCAAACAAAATATCATTGTCACTGCAGATCAGGTAGAGCATGTGTTAGGGTTGATTCAACAGTTTGATCCGTCTGGCATTGCGGCCCGTGATGTCAGGGAATGCCTGATCATTCAGTTGCGCAGAAAAATCAAGGCCCGACAATCGCTGGGGCTAAAAACGGCGCTTCGCATCCTTGATTTTCATTTTGATGAATTCACCAAAAGGCATTTTGATAAAATCATCCGATCGCTTGAGCTGGACGAAGACTTGCTCAAGGATGCCATGCAGGAAATAAGGAAATTGAACCCCCGGCCCGGCGCGCAGGCAGGTTCCATCAACAAAGCAGAGCAATACATCATTCCAGACTTCTTTGTATACAACAACAATGGAGAACCCGAGCTGACCCTCAACCAGCGCAATGCTCCTGACCTGAGGGTCAGTGATGAATACAGGGACATGCTCAAAGATTACGAGAAAGGGAGCAAGAAGGACAAGCGGCAGAAAGAGGCGGTAGTTTTTATCCGGCAAAAAATTGATGCAGCCAAATGGTTCATCGATGCCATCAAACAAAGGCAACAAACCTTGTTGCTGACGATGCAGGCCATCATTGAGCACCAGCGGAGTTTTTTCCTGAGTGGAGATGAGAATTCCCTGCGGCCCATGATCCTCAAGGACATTGCAGAAAAAACCAAGCTGGATATTTCCACCATCAGCCGGGTAGCCAACAGCAAGTTCGTGCAGACCGAATTTGGAAGTTTCAGGCTGAAATATTTTTTCAGCGAATCGCTCAGTACCGAAAGTGGTGAGGAAGTCTCTACCAAAGAAGTAAAAAACATACTGCATGAATTGATCATGATGGAGGACAAGAGAAATCCTCTGGGGGATGACAGCCTTACTGAAATGTTGCAGGCAAAAGGCTATAATATTGCAAGGAGAACTGTTGCGAAATACAGGGAACTCCTGAATGTTCCTGTCGCACGCTTGCGAAAAGAACTTTAAACAAACCATATGCAAAACGAATCGGACAAGGTCGTGTTTCCCAGGTGGATCGAGGTTTCATCCAAAATCATTTCCATCGTATTCCACCCGCTTTTTGTTGGCGTGATGATGGCGGCTTACCTGATCTTCATCCATCCGTCCTATTTCGTAGGCTTTTCAGAAAAGGCCAAAATGCTCAAGCTGTTGGCAGTCATCAACAACAATGTGTTTTTTCCTTTGTTGGTGGTGGCCTTGCTCAAAGGGCTTGGATTCAGCAAGTCTGTTTTTCTGACAACACAGAAAGAACGCATTGTGCCTTATATCGCGAGCATCACTTTTTTCTTTTGGACCTATTATGTGTTCAAACACCAGCCTGAAACGCCTCGCATCATTGTGAACATGTGCAGGGGGATGTTTTTTGCTTCTTCTGCAGCCTTGTTGTTGAACAATTATTACAAGATCAGCATGCATGGAATTGGTGTAGGAGGAATGATGGGGCTGATGGTATTGACTGTTTTTGATGGTACCCTGTATTCCGGTTTGCCGCTCATGGTTTCGGCCCTCATATCCGGTCTGGTCCTGTCTTCTAGAAAAATAGTGTCAGATCATCAATGGTTTGACCTCATCACCGGGTTCCTGCTGGGAATGCTCTGTCAGCTGGTGGCGCTATGGTTTTAAAAAAAGAGACCCAGCCTGGAAAGGCCGGGTCGGATTAACCATTCTAAGATCCCATTTTAACCATTGAGCATTTTTGAATTGCTCAAATATTTCTGGTCGGGGTAGTAAATGAACATACAGTTCCCTTCCTTGATTGTTTCGATTATTTTTTGGTTGACAGCCCTTGGCAAAGCCGGGCATCCATAACTTCTTCCCAAATATCCTTTGTGAAGGATTGCCTGCTCGCTGGCATAGTCAGCACCATGCATGACGATGGCCCTGTCTTTTGCCTTGTCATTGAATCCTTTTTCAACCCCATTGAGCATCATTGAAAAACCATTTGACCCTTGGTAAGTGCCTCCGGTGATGTAGAAACCCAGGCTGCTTTTGTGGGAATTCATGTCATTGGAGAAAGACCTTGCAAATTCTTCGCCGGTATTTCTGCCATGGGCAACAATGCTTTTGAAAAGCAATGCTTGTCTTTTCAAGTCAACAACGAACATCCTTTTTTCCCTGGATGATTTTGAAAAGTCGATGATGGTGAGGATGCTGTCTGCACTGAGGCGGCCTTGCGCATTGAGTTTTTCAAAGCCCATGAAGGCCAGAGAGAAGATCTCCTCAGACAGGTTTGCGCCTGCCTGATGGATCTGTGTATAGATTGAGTGAATGAAAAGCGTGTTTGAAGTAGCAACTGTTCTTTCAGCATTGAGCCTTTTGGCCAGAACCGGCTTGTTGCTGGTAAAGGAAACCAGCAGGGTAAGACTCGCAAACAGGAAAAAGCCTGCAGCTGAAATTTTCATTGGATAGGATTTTTGGATTTTCATAGCTATAACGCGTTTTGGGTGTGGATATTGTTGTACAAATCTCCAACCTTTTTCTGCGTTTTATGTTAAACAAAATGTGAAACATTACAGTATCGATGAAATTCAGGGCTGGGATAGGTTCTATCGGACCAACTTTGTGAATTCCTTAAGTGGTTTCAAGCCTGTCAGTCTGATCGCCACCGTCAACAAGGGAGGTATTCCCAACCTTGGCGTTTTTTGCAACATTGTACATATCGGTGCAGATCCTGCCTATATTGGCTTCATCAATCGCCCCATCGATGCAGCGCCGCATACCCTGTCCAATATTCGAGGCAATGGATTGTATACCATCAACCATATTCACCCTGCTTTTATATCAAGCGCCCACCAGGCCAGTGCAAAATATCCTGAGGGAGTGAATGAGTTTGATGCAGTTGGGTTGACAGAAGAGTACAAAGTTGATTCAATTGTTCCTTTTGTTTTGGAAAGCCAGGTGCAATATGCCATGGAGCTTTCTGAAATCATACCCCTCAGGATGAACAATACCTTCCTGGTGGTGGGAAAGCTCATGCATGCATTCATTGAGCCAGCAATCATCAGCAAAGATGGATTCATCAACCTGCAGGAAGCCTCTTCCATGGTCAGCCTCGGGATGGATGCTTATTATACCACGCAGCCGCTGGCCAGGTTTCAATATGCGAAACCAGACAGGGCAGCCGATCAGATTGATTTCTAACCTTTATTTCGCGTTTTTAACGAAGCGGTCGAGCCACTCGCTCTGTTCCCACAAGAGGTGCAGCAGGTTCTCCTTTCCCCTGTATCCATGCGCTTCATAAGGCAGGTAGACCAGGCGAACAGTTCCGCCATGTCCTTTGATGGCATTGTAGAGGCGTTCGCTGTTGATGGGGAAGGTTCCCGGGTTGTCATCTGCTTCACCATGGACCAACAGAATCGGGGTCTTGATCTTGTTGGCATAGCTGAAGGGGCTCATCTTGTAATAGAGATCGGGCGATTCCCAGTAAGTTCTCTCTTCCGCCTGGAAACCAAATGGGGTAAGGGTCCTGTTGTATGCCCCGCTCCTCGCCAGTCCGGCCTTGAACAGATTGGTATGGGACAAGAGATGGGCAGTCATAAAGGCGCCATAGCTGTGTCCTCCCACGGCAACCCTTTTTGGATCGCCTACACCCAAGCAAGACAAGGCATTTATCGCTGCTTCAGCATTTAGTTTCAGCTGCTCAATGAATGTATCATTGGGTTTGCTTTCTTTTGATGCAGCAACAATGGGCATTTCAGCATTGTCCAGCACCGCATATCCACGCATCACATAGAAGATGGGAGATCCCCAGCTGATGGTGGTAAACCTGTCAGCGCTTCCCCTTACCTGTGCGGCATCTGCTGCATTGTTGTACTCTCTTGGGTAGGCCCAAATCAATACTGGCAATGGTCCGTCTTTTGCAAAATCATGTCCTTTGGGCAAATAGAGGTCGCCCGTGAGATCAACGCTATCTGCCCGCTTGTATTTCATCTTCAATTTCTCAACGCCAACCATCGAAGGATAGGGGTTGGAAAAGCGAGTGATCTGCTGGTCAGCGCCATTGCCGTTCAGGTTTTTGATATAATAATTCGGAACCTCGGTCTGGGTTTCCTTTCTGGTAATCAATTTGAGGGTCTTGGCATCAAGGACGGCCGTCACCGTTTCATAAAAGCCTTTTTTTGCCCTCCAGATGATTTGGCTGGTTTTGGAAGCCAGGTCAAATGCAGCAAGGAAAGGGAGGTCTCCTTCCGGTGATGATCCAACTGGATTGTTCATCAGGATCTTGTTGTTTTCAAGCAGGTTGATGACTGATGTTCCGAATGCATTCCTTTTCATCACCGGCATGCCGGGGTTGTTGTAGGCATCTGTTGTATTTCTTTCAAACAGGGTTTCCATGGCACCGGTGGCAGGGTC
>CAITQQ010000243.1 GCA_903894575.1 uncultured bacterium | reverse complement strand
AGTTGTCAAAAAAGCAGCACCAAAGAAAGTAGCTCCTAAAAAAGCTGTAGCCCCAAAGAAAGCAGCCAAAAAGGTGGTGAAAAAAGCAGCACCTGCCAAAGCAGCTCCTAAAAAAGCTGTAGCTACAAAGAAATCGGCACCAGCGAAAGTTGCTCCAAAGAAGGCTGCACCAGCAAAGGTTGCTCCTAAGAAAGCAGCAGCACCAGCAAAAGCTGCTCCCAAGAAAGCCGTTGCGCCTGTGAAAGCCGCCCCTAAGGCTGCTCCCAAGAAAGCAGCAGCTCCAGCCAAGGCAGCGCCAAAGAAAGTTGCTGCACCTGTAAAAGCAGCGCCAGCCAAAGCCGCTCCTAAAAAGCCAGCTGCTAAAAAACCAGCAAAAAAAGCAGTTCCTGCCCCAGTGGTAGTAGCACCAGCACCCGCTCCAATAGCAGCACCGGTAGTGGCAGAGTTGCCATTTGTTGAAACAACTCCAACTGAATCAACTGAGGGTTCTTCAAACTAAACCATCAGATCATTGCATAAAAAGAAAGGGTAGCAAATGCTACCCTTCTTTATTTTCAGTACTTTATGATTCAGTTAGATTTTTTCAACCTGCATGTAGTTCAGTTCCACAGGAGTTGAACGTCCAAAAATCTTTACTGTAACCTTGAGTTTCTTCTTTTCGTCATTGACTTCTTCAATTACACCATTGAAATCATTGAAAGGTCCATCAACAATCTTGATGGTTTCGCCAATGATGAATGGTTCACTCATGATCATTCCACCTGCATCACTCATCTCATCAATCTTGCCCAACATCTTGTTGACCTCAGCTTTCCTCAAAGCAATAGGATTCTCCTTACCGAGGAAATGAATAACGTTTGTGGTATTCTTGATGGCAGAAATGATATCATCGTGCAACTTTCCACCCGCACATTCAATCATGATGTAACCAGGAAAAAAGTTCCTCTCCCTCATCACTTTCTTACCGTTCTGAACCTTGTATACTTTTTCTACAGGAAGGAAAATCTGCTTGATGACAGTATCCCATCCATTACGAAGAATATCCTTATCCAGGTACTCTTTCACCTTTCTCTCCTTGCCACTGATTACACGGAGAACATACCACTTGGTATCTGGTTGAACAGTTGTATCCTGTTGTATTGTTATTTCTTCCATTACTTGAACAATGAATAAACGAATTTAAGAAGATTGCTGCTCCCAAGATCCAACACCCAAACGATGGCAGTGATCACCAAGGTAGCAACGAGTACTATCATGGTAGACTGTTGAAGCTGCTGCCAATTGGGCCAGGTCACTTTCTCCATCAGTTCATTGTAGGAATCCCTGAAATATGTTTGTATCTTATTCATCTTGTTTTGTTTTTGAAAAGTACTGTATCATAAAGATACTCATTCTTTTCATTTGCACGGGCACTAGGATTCGAACCCAGATCAAAGGTTTTGGAGACCTCTATTCTACCATTGAACTATGCCCGTTCTTTAAGAAACAAAGTACCCGGATATAAACCCAGGTACTTTGTTATTTATGCTTTAAGGCTGTTTCTCCAAAGAGATTGGCCAATAAGACTTACTTGACGATCTCAGTAACCTGACCAGCACCTACGGTACGGCCACCTTCACGGATCGCAAACTTCAAACCTCTTTCCATAGCGATCGGTTGGATCAACTTTACATGGAGGTTGGTGTTGTCACCAGGCATAACCATTTCAGTTCCTGCAGGAAGTTCACACTCACCGGTAACGTCTGTTGTACGGAAGTAGAACTGAGGGCGGTATTTGTTGAAGAAAGGAGTATGACGTCCACCTTCATCCTTGCTCAAAACGTAAACTTCGCCTTTGAACTCAGTGTGTGGAGTGATTGACCCTGGCTTACAAATTACCATACCACGGCGGATTTGGCTCTTTTCAATACCACGGAGGAGAAGACCTGCGTTGTCTCCAGCTTCACCCTCATCGAGGAGCTTGCGGAACATTTCAACACCAGTACAAGTAGAAGTCAATTTGTCTTCCATCATACCTACGATCTCAACACCTTCACCAACTTTGATCCTGCCACGCTCGATACGACCAGTTGCAACAGTACCACGACCAGTGATGGTGAATACGTCTTCAACTGACATCAAGAATGGAAGATCTACTGGACGGGGAGGAAGAGGAATATATTCGTCAACAGCGTTCATGAGTTCGTTCACTGCAGCAACCCACTGTGGCTCACCAGCCAAAGCACCTGTAGCAGATCCTTTGATGATTGGTGTAGCATCACCATCGAAACCACGCTTGGTCAATTCTTCGCGGATTTCCATTTCAACGAGTTCCAACAATTCTGGATCATCAACAAGGTCAACCTTGTTCATGAATACAACAATGCGTGGAACACCTACCTGACGGGCAAGAAGGATGTGCTCCTTGGTTTGTGGCATAGGACCATCAGTCGCAGCCACAACAAGTACAGCACCGTCCATTTGGGCAGCACCAGTAATCATGTTCTTTACATAGTCAGCGTGACCAGGACAGTCAACGTGAGCATAGTGACGAGAATCTGTCTCATACTCAACGTGAGCAGTGTTGATCGTGATACCCCTTTCTTTTTCTTCAGGAGCACCATCGATTTCATCATACTTCTTTGCCTGTGCAAGACCCCTCTTAGAAAGGATGTCAGTGATGGCAGCTGTCAATGTGGTCTTACCGTGGTCAACGTGACCGATAGTACCAATGTTTACGTGGGGTTTGTCCCGCTTGAAAGTCTCTTTAGACATTGTTATACGTTTTTGTTTGTTTAAACTTTGTTTACCTATGGAAACGGCCGCAAAGTTATTCACTTTGGGACGATTAACAAAAGTTTTTTCCCAGAAAGGCGTGGAGCCGTTGGTGAGAATCGAACTCACGACCTCTTCCCTACCAAGGAAGTGCTCTACCCCTGAGCTACAACGGCTGGTCAACCGCCGCTTCAGGGCGGCAAGTGAGCGGGAGACGAGTCTCGAACTCGCAACCTATAGCTTGGAAGGCTATCGCTCTACCAATTGAGCTACTCCCGCTTAGTTTTATCGGTAAAAAAGTTCAAACCCCAGTTCCTGAGGAAATGTGGGCAGGAGAGGATTCGAACCTCTGAAGTCGAAAGACAGCGGATTTACAGTCCGCCCCATTTGGCCGCTCTGGAACCTGCCCGCACATATTCACATAAACATTAAAAGAGGTTTTACCCTCTTTTAAGTAAGAGCCAGAGAAGGGACTCGAACCCCCGACCAGCTGATTACAAATCAGCTGCTCTACCAGCTGAGCTACTCTGGCTTAATGTCCTGCGGAATAATGGTTTTGACTTCCTTACCGATAACACTTCAATCTATAAAAGATCTATCCCTTTTTGGGGAGGCAAAGGTAATGGAATTCTTCAAAAGCAAAAACTTTGTAGAAAAAAATTTGGAAATATTTCAGCGGACAAATTATACCGCCTGCTTTTCCTTTACTTTCTTGATCTGGATCAGCACGGCATCAAGTGCCATGTCAAAGGATTCCTCAAAGGATTTGGTGCTTTGCTTAACAAAAATCTCGTGTTTCGGTATCTGCACGCGGATCTCTGCAACCTTGTCTTTTATCTGGTGGATCACATTGTCCAATTTAAGGAAAACATCAACATTCATGATCCTGTCGTGGTGGTTACTGATCTTGGCAATTTTCCTGTTCACGTGGTCAAGCAATTTGCTGTCAGCCTCAAAATGTACAGATTGGATGTTAACGGTCATGTTAGCGTATTTTTACAGTGAAGGATAAATTCGATTCTCCTATTAAGTTACGCTAAAGGAACCTGGGGTCAAAACTAAATCCGTTAAAAAAAACGAAAAATCATCCTTTTGGATGGGCTTTTTTATGGATGTCCCTCAACCGCTCAATATTGTTGTGGGTATATACCTGCGTGGCCGCAAGGCTGCTGTGCCCGAGTAACTCTTTGACGGCATTCAGTTCGGCTCCATTTCCAGTGAGATGGGTGGCAAAACTGTGGCGCAACACATGCGGACTTTTCTTGTCTGCAGTGGTCACAAGGGAGAGGTATTTCTTTACGATATCATAGACCTGGCGCGCGCTGGGCGGCTTCTGCCTGGGGGTCAGCAATAGGTTGGGGAAATTGGCTTCCGAGAAAAGATCGTTTTTTTCTTGTGTGTATGCCTTGATCCTTTCGAGCAAATCTCCATTCAGCGGAATGATCCTTTCCTTGTTCCCTTTTCCAAGCACTTTCAACTGGCTTCTGGAGTAATCAATTTGGTTCGATTTCAGACCAACCAACTCACTGACCCGGATGCCGGTATGGTAGAGCAGGGAAAGGATCAGGTGGTCTCCCCTGCCGCCAAAATCATCGGGAAAAACGGTTTCCTTGAGGAGCGTCTCCATTTGATCCTGCTCCACATAAGAGGGCAACCGCTTTTTTGTCTTCAGGACCTGAATGGTTTTGGTGGGATTGCTGGTTAATTGTCCTTGAATCAGGCAATACCTGAAGAATGATTTAAGGGACGAAATTTTCCTGTTGATGCTTCTGGACTGCACTTTCTGAAGGGTCAGGGATGCCATCCAGGAGCGGATCATGCCCGGGGTAATCTGTGCTGCTTTGCCAACCTCAAACTGCGCCTGCGCAAAGGAAAAGAATGCGGTTAAGTCGTCAGCATAAGCCCTGTAGGTATGCGCAGAATAGCGCTTTTCGAACTTGATGAAATCAAGAAATGGGGACAGTATCGGGTGCTCAGGTATGGGCATAAAAAAGAGTAGTCATAAAGTTAAGCAACCCAATGACTACCCTGGAATATATTTTAGCGAAGCACCGACTAAGACTCGATGGTGCCGTTGAAGATCTTCTGCTTGTAGATCGCTTTCAGGATCTCTCCCCTGCGCCTGATAGAAGGCTTTATAAATGCCTGACGCTCACGGAGTTGCAAAAGCGTTTTGGATTTTTCGTACTTCTTTTTGTACTTCTTAAGGGCTTTGTCTATGTTTTCGCAGTCTTTTGAATCAATGATAAGCATATTGTTCCTCTTTTTTTAGGGATTGCAAAGATAGGGGTTTGGGTTAAATAAACAAATGATAATATTGGGAATTGATTCCTGAAATACTAAAAATATATTATTAAAAAATCAAAATAAATAAAACAATAAATATGTTTCTAAATACAGCCTTGAAAGTGTGATATAATTAGATAATTCTTAAAATAATACAAGTAAGGAAATTAAATATTGGAATTAACTTATGTATTTGAAAAGTTGGTATGGAGTAACTTGAGCAGTAAACTTTGAAAATAGATATAATTAATGTGACATTTTTTAAGATATTGAAATCGATTAGGAAGCAGAGCAGGTAGAACCAAGTTCTGCATCATCATTACTAAAGGCTTTACCAGCGCAAAGGTCAGCCGTATGTTTCGTCTCAACCAATGTAATTGTTGGCTTTTCCCAAATTTGTAAAACATTCGAATTAATCATATAATCCAGCATTATTTAGAGCAAACTTAAATCTTTTTTGAATTTAAAAACCAAAAGAGTGATAAATTATTCAAAAACATGCGAAGATTAATCTGATTTGGGGAATAATTTTCAGACTTAATCTTCATAATTTGAAGATTAAGCAATTGATTATTGATAAAACTTAAGTGGGAGGCAAAAGTTGTTTCCGATTGACTTGGATTTGGCAGCAACCTATCAGCTTTAGAAATACGGTATAATATATCCTGAGATTGTTGAAAAGTATCCTCACAAAAGAGTACTTTCTCAGGCAAAAAATCTAACATCATCTCTTTTACAAAATACTTTTTTATTCCTGTTTTATTAAACATTATTTCAGGAATAGCTAATGAATAGTCAACTACCCTGCTATCAGAGGTTGGATCACAAACTTCTATTGCATGCATACACGAATTTAGATACCACTTTACACCTGCCAAAGTCAAATATTTTGTCAAAAATGATTTGCGGATTAAATATGAATCAAAAAAATAATTTTCAGAATAAAACATTGAAGTATGAGATTTATTCTTTTCTATTTCGGTAAGGAAGTTTCTTGTCAAGTATTCATTTTTAATCTTGAATTCCAGTATCTTTTTAACAACAGACTTAATTCTAAATTTTAAAATTTGAGAAAAAGGGAATAGAATATTTACATACAGAACTTTTGCAAATGTCACTTTCTTTATCTTTTTGATTTCAAGAAGGTCGCTTATCATTAACCTAAAATCCCCGTTAAATAAAAGTCCAAGATGAATAAATGGAGCATTCCAAGTAATTGT